>JAACEA010000192.1 GCA_009936695.1 Planctomycetia bacterium | reverse complement strand
TGGGACGATGCTGGATTCCGCCCGTGCCGGAATCCGAACCGCACTCGCCGCCGAGGCGGAGCGGGTCGTGCTGCATCTCTCCGACCATCCCGCGGTCGCGGCCGGCACGGTCCATCGCCTGCTCGAAGCCGCCGAGGGTGCCGACTACGTCCACCCTCGCCGCGATGATCGCGGCGGCCATCCAGTGATCCTCTCGAAGGCGATCGCGTCGCGCATTCTCGATGCCTCGCTCCCGGACGGGCTCCGATCCGCACGATCGCTTCCGGGATTCCGGATCCGGGCGGTGGACCTCGACGATGCCGGGGTGCAGATCGACCTGGACACGCCGGAGGACTGGCGCCGCGACGATCCTTCGTGATGGCGAGACTGGTGCTGCAGGCGCCCCCGTCGGCTCAACCGCAGAGTTCGTCGAGCTGTTGACGCAGTCGCGGACGGGTCTCCTCGACGTACCGCTTCATGATCCGCTGCTGGCGCTCGTCATCACCGACCGCACCGAACGGCTCCGCCACGTCGAGCCACGATGCGGCACGACGAAGTCGATCACATTGCTCCGGAGTGGGTTCCACCCCGCCGTCCTCCCGAAGGAGATCGGTGAGCCCCCAACCGAAGGCATCGACGGTGGCGAGCGTCGCGATGAGTCCGCGCGGCACCGATCCGTCGAAACCATGGGCGACCCGCGGCAGGTTCGCCATCGCCACGATGACGTCCATCGCCCGAGCCTGGTCCTTCTGGATCAATGCGTAGCGGAGATCCGCCCAGAACGTCTTGCCGATCCCCCGGATCGCCTGGGGGCGGATTTCCGCGCCGGAATCGGGGACGCCCCACTCGCCCGCGAGATCGGTGATCGGGGTGTTGAAGACCCTGAGGTCCTCGACGAGCACGACCACCTGAGGATCCCGCGGGGGGACCGGAGGGAAGCGGGCGTCGAGCCACTGGTCGAAATTCGACCGAACCACCGAGTCGGAAGCGACGATCTGCGAATTGCCCTTCTTCGGCCACGACTGCAACGCCGCGGTCCACGCCGAAGATCCGGTGGTCGTGCCACCCTTCACGGCCGAGCCGGACCCCGCGACGCCGGAGGCGATCCCGACGGTGATTCCGGAGCCGGCGTCACCGCATCCTGCGAACGGGAGTGCGACCGCGAACAGGGCGACGACGAACAGTGCGTTGATTTGCTTCATGGGAGTATTCGACCCGGAGATCGCCGGCGTGTAAAGCCAGACCGGCTTCAGCCCCCGATGCTGCTCATCGACCGGTTGCCGCGATCACCGTGGACTTCCGGCTTCATCGCGGTGCAATCGCGGAACGCCCGGTGGAGGCGTTCGTCCAGATCGCCCTCCGAGGCGGTGCGGAGCAACGGAGCGAGATCCACCTCGCCGCCGTCGAACAGACAGCTCCGCAGGACCCCGGCGGCGGTGAGTCGAAGCCGATTGCAGTTCTCGCAGAATGGCTTGCTCATGGCGTGGATGAGCCCGATTCGACCACGCCCGCCCGGCATCGCGAGAAGTCTCGCGGGGCCGATACCCGGATCGGATCGAGCGTCGATCGGCTCGAGCCGCCCGTGCACCGACTCGATCGAGGCGACGATCTCATCGGCTTCCACCAGATGTCCCGCCGGATCCGCATCGGCGAAGACGCTCGACCCGAGCGGCATGAATTCGATGAATCGCACCGTCCAGTCCCGCTCGCGGGCGAGGGCGGCGAAGGGCGCCACCTCGTCGTCGTTCACCCCGCGGATCACCACCACGTTCAGTTTCACGCGTCCGAATGCGGCGGCCGTCGCGTCGAGCCCGCGCTGGAAGACATCGAACCGTCCCCCGCCCGTGATCTCCCGATAGCGATCGGGCCGGAGGCTGTCGACCGAGACCGTCACCCGGTCGAGTCCCGCGTCAAGCAGCGATTCCGCGAGACGATGCATCTGAAGCCCGTTGGTGGTCATCGAGATCTCGGCGTCACCGATGCCTCGAATCCGACGGATGATCTCCAGCAGTTCGCCTCGGACCGTCGGTTCACCGCCCGTGATCTTGAAGTGCCGAACGCCGATGCGATGGGCGTAGGTGGCGATTCGCTCGAGTTCGGAGACCGAAAGCAGCGCGTCCTTCGGTTCGAACGCGACGCCACCGTCAGGCATGCAGTAGCCACAGCGAAGATTGCAGCGATCGGTGATCGAGATTCGCAGCATCCGGACCGAATCGAGGGATCTCGGGCCGGCCGCGAATCGCGGTCTCGAGGTCTCGGCCTGGAGGACATCGAGCGGGATGCTGGTGGTGGTCGTCACGACTCGATGGTACTCCCCGGAGGATCCGGACGGCACCACCATCTTCCCGACTTCAGGCGGCCTCGCCGGGAGGCGTGAGCTGCTGACCGGGGGTCAGCACGAGCTGGAGCTGTCGCTCGATGGCGTCTCGGAGGCCGGCGGCGACCAACGGCTTGGACACCACCTCGATCCCGGCGAGCCCGTCGAGGCCGCAGATCTCGAGACTCACCGGGCCGAGCTCGCTCAGCAGCACCACCGGCGTCGTCGACCGGTTCCTGACCCGGCGGGCGAGCACCCCACCGTCACCACCGGGCATGTTCAAGTCGGCTACGACGAGATCGAAACGGCTTCGAGAGAACTCGCGCCACGCCGTGGCGCCGGTGGTGGCGGTGATGAAACCGCATCCGAGTCCACTCACCACGTTGACGATCGCCTGGACGTCCTTGCGGTCGTCGTCGGCGATGAGCAGGGTTGGTCCGGTTCGATTCCGCATGCGGTCGAGTCCCCGTTTCCCCGGCTTCAATGTCCGATCGTCCAGCACGGTGTGATCACCCGAATTCCAGACGAACGTCACCGTGGGAATCGCATCGACGAGCGATACCGCCATCTTCAACGAAACATCGGATTCAAGATGCGTTTCGGAGGCCGGGGTTCAGAAACCGCGACCAGGTCCGGCTGACGGGTCCATCGAGGGGTCCTCGCCGGGCTCCGCACCGGGGTCGAGACCGGGGTCGGTCGCCTCCGGGAGTCCCGGATCGGCGATCCCGACCGGGGCTGGAGCCCCCTCCACCGCCGCCCCCGGCGTCCCGGTTCCATCCTCGGCGTCGACCTCTTCGGCGAGCTCGCGGGATGTCGTGTCCGTCGAGTCCGCCCCGGTCCGGGCGAGTTCCGCGGCGACCTTGTCACGGGCGACCTCCGCCCGGAGGAGCACCGCATCGGCGTCATCGGACTCGACGACGAGCTGGAAGTGCCAGACGTTCCGGCTCTCGATCTCCGCCGGCACGAGTTCCGCGAAGAAATCAGGGCCCGGGAGATCCCAGATCGGCGCGTTCGCCGAGCGACCGGTCATCACCGGCTCCCAACCGGGCTTCTCGACGCGGACGTCGTACTTGCCGTAATGCAGGATCTCGACCTCGCAGGGCGTCGATCCCACTTCGCGATCGTTCATCCAGACGACGGCGCCATCGGGATCGGAGGTGATCTGGACCACCCGGCGGACACACCCTGCTCCGAAGACGAGGATCACCCCGAAGAGCATCATCGAGATCGATCGCGGAATGCGGGTGCACGTGGAGTTCACGCCCCGGTTGTAACGGGCTGCGAGCGGCCTCGCAAGCCGTCGGAGGAGCCTGCGGCCGTCCCCGGTTAGAATGACGGGCGATGGCACTGCTCGAAGTCCAAGATCTCCAGAAGACCTACGGCGGCCGCCGCGTCGTCGACGGCGTCGGATTCACGGTCGAAGCCGGCGAGATCGTCGGACTGCTCGGTCGGAACGGTGCCGGAAAGACCACGTCCTTCCGGATGGCGATCGGGATGCTCACGCCGGAGATGGGTCAGGTGGTCTTCGACGGCTGTGACGTG
>JAACEA010000014.1 GCA_009936695.1 Planctomycetia bacterium | reverse complement strand
GCAGGAGCCGGTTCCCAGCTCACCGTCATCTCGATTCGGATGCGGCGGCGGAGCTTGACGGGGTATTGTTCCGCACAGGAACACCGAGGTCCAACAATTGGAGCCATGAAAGGCGGTTTGGGTCCGAATTCTGGTCGATTTGGAATACTGGGCGGGATCCCCCATGGAAGGGATCCGGCCACTCGGCACGTCCGCAGGATCAACTCATGTCGCTTCCCGTGAACCTACGTCTGCCGCCAATCCGTCTCAAAGACGCCTTTTTGCTTCTTGGAACGGCATTTTTGGGATTATCGGCCTCCCTCACGGGATGCGGAGAGGGCGACGGTGGTTCGGTGGGCGACGACTCCGGGAAGGTGGTGGGAACGTCGACCCCGTTGTCCGAGAACAGTGATTCCGGGGGGCTCGTCGACGCCGAGACCGTGACGCGGATTCTCGCCGAGCTCCAGGCGGGGGGCTTCGAGCGAGCGGAGGCCGTGGCCCTCGCCCGGCTCGAATCCGCTCCGACGGACGCCCGGGCTCGATTCCTGCTGGGCGTGGCGCGTCAGAAGCAGAAGCGATATTCCGCCGGGCTCGCCGCGATGGATGAGGCGTGCGCTTCGGCGGTCGCGTTCCCCGAGCGGCGACATGCCGGTCACTTCCGGGGGTGGTGCCTCTTCTACCTCGGCCGTCCCGACGAGGCGGCCGAGGCGTTCGAAGCCCACCTGGCGGTCTCGCCCGAGGAGGCGGATTCGCATTTCGGTCTCGGAGTGTCCAGGCTCGAGGCCGGTGATCCGGAGGCGGCGCGATCGTCGTTCGAACGGGCGATCGAACTCAACGACGGTCGCGCGGATCGTCGACGCGATCTCGCCAAAGCATGGATCCGACTCGGTGACACGTGGTGGGAGACGGATCGCCCCGACGAAGCGCGAGCCGCCTATCACAAGGGCGTGATCCAGCACGCCGATCATTACGAGGGTTGGGAGAAACTCGCACGGGCGCTCGATCGCGCGGGTGATGCCGTGAAGGCGGAACGCGCACGGAACGAAGCCCGGAACGCCCGCCTTCGCGTGGGCGCGTTCGTCGAAGACGAGCGTCCGGAGCAAGGCGACGGATGAACGGCATCTCTTCCATGCGCGGTGTGCGATCGGGGTTCGCGATCCTGGCCTTGTCGCTGGGGTCGTCATCAAGTTGCGACCGTGACTCGGTTCCGACCGAAGAACCGAAGAACCCCGTGTCCGTCTCCGCGGGGTTCGATGGGATCCAGTTGCGTGACGCCTCCGAGGCGAGCGGGCTCGGCGCGATTCGAACGACGAGCGGAACGGATCCCTCGACCCGGATCCTCGAGGTGAAGGGGGGCGGGATCGGCCTCGTCGACTTCGACGCGGATGGTGACCTCGATCTCCTCGTGCCGAACGGTGCGACGCTCGACGCGCCTTCGGCGGGTCCCGGTGCCCGATTGTTGCGAAACCTCGCCGTGGAGACCGGGACGCTGCGATTCGAGGATGCGACCTCCGGGAGCGGACTCGAGGAGCATCGGGCGTGGAGTTTCGGCGTCGCGGCGGGCGACGTCGACGGTGACGGACTCGACGATCTCGTGGTCGGGACCCTCGGCGTCGACCGACTCTGGCTCAACGACGGCGAAGGCGGATTTCGCGATGCCACCGCCGCGTGGGGGCTCGATGATGCGTCGGGTTGGACGACCTCGCCCGGGCTCGGCGATCTCGACGGCGACGGCGATCTGGATCTCGTCGCGGTGGAGTACCTCGACTTCGATCCCGCGGGTCCGCCGATCACCTCCACCTTCCGGGGAATCGAGGTCCTGGCGGGTCCCCGCGGGCTCCAACCACGCGGGGACCGTTGGTACGAGAACGTCGGTGATCGATTCGAGCGTCGTGAGATCGAGGCGGAGCCTCGCTACGGGCTCAATCTCGTCATCCTCGACTTCGACGGCGACGGATTGCAGGACGTGCTCGTGGGCAACGACAGCCAGGGAAACCAGTTCCACCGGAATCTCGGCGACTGGCG
>JAACEA010000191.1 GCA_009936695.1 Planctomycetia bacterium | reverse complement strand
TCGAAGGTCTCTCGGCGATCGGGCTGATCAGCGGGCTCTCCTACCTGGGCGAAGAGGGCGACGGGCCGATGGACGAGTCGAAGGCGTCGGCGTTGCTGGGGGTGCTCGCGCATGATCCGGACCGGGTCCGTTTCGGCGTGGTCACCGATCCGGACGATCCGCGTTGTGGGTGCTTCCGGGTGTCCCAGCCGCAGCGGCTCGTCGCGATCCGCCGGCCCGCCGGTGGGTGACGGTCAGAGCCCCTGGCGGGCGGCCCCGGTGTAGATCCAGACGCCGAGTCCCAGCGTGAACGCGAGATCGCCGTACAGGGCGTGCTCGATGTCCGCGAGGAGTCCGCTTCGTCTTCGAAGCAACGTCGCCGTGAAGATGATGCCGCCGATCACGGTGATCAGCACCGGTTCCCACCGATGCATGACGACGTGGGCGAATCCGAAGGTGGCGCCGGCGATCAACCACATGGGGACGCCGTCTCCGAAGAGGGGGCGATAGCGATGGCAGACGAAGGTTCGAAACACGATGCCCTGGGGCACCACCGAGAAGACGGGGTAGAGGACGAGGATCACCGCCCACATGCCGGTACGTTCGCGCGGAAGCCGCAGGAACCACTCCGGTTCCATCAGCCAGGCGAATCCCGCGAGCAGGGGGGCGAAGAGAAGGAACCGTCCCAGCACGCCGGCGAGACCCGGTCTTATGCCGGCGACGCCCCAGAGCGTCCGACGGTCGAGGCTCGGATCCCGCCTCAGGAGGATCAGGCACGCGATCGCCGCCGCCCAGAGCACGGGAATCGGTGGAAGAACGTTCGAGGGCGTCACCGCGACGAGCACGGGGACGATCCAGAAGAACCCGATGAACTCCAGCCAGCGGCGCGGGCCTGTCGGTGATCGACTTGTCTCGGTGTCGCTCATTCGATCAGTAGTGCGTTCGATCGGGCATCGCCTGATAGGCCCGCCAGACCTCGAGCATTCCGGCACGGCCGAACTCCGTCGAGGGGAGCGGACGCGCATCTCCGGGAAGGGCCAGTGCATCGTTGATGTGGCGGTCGTCGAAGCCGCCGTACTCGAGCGCGTCGTCATGGTTCGACGCGTAGCGGATCGCCTTGACGCGGGCCCACCAGCAGGCGGCGTAGCACATCGGGCAGGGCTCGCCGGTGGTGTAGACCACGCAGTCCTCGAGCACGTGGGTCCCCAGGCTGCGGGCCGCGGCCCGGATCGCCACCATCTCGGCGTGGGCGGTGGGATCACCCTCTTCGAGGACCTGGTTCGCGCCTTCCGCGATGATCTCGCCCGCCCGGACGATCACGCAGCCGAACGGCCCGCCCGCCTTCGCTTCGAGGGCGTTGTGCCGGGCGAGCTGGATCGCTCGTTCCATGAATCTCGCTTCGTCGGTCATCGTCGGATCCGTGGAAGGCTCATTCGCCGACTTCCGGAATCTCCACCAGCGTGTAGTAGGCCTCGTCGTGAAGCAGTGGTTCGCCCGCGTCGTCGCGAACCCCGTCGAGATGGAGCTCGTGCACGTATCCGGGACGGAGCGGTTCGCACGTCAGGTCGACGGTGAGGTTGTCGCCCGAGACCTGGGCGAGTTTCACGACGACGGGTGCGGTGTCGGTCTCCGGGCTTCCGTAGGGGGAATGCAGGAGATAGGTGTAGCTCGACATCGCGTAGTTCGACGGCTCGCTCGCGGTCGCGGGGTCGGCGGGACGGGTGAAGGTCAGTCGGAAGCCCGTCGGCGTCGCCTCCATGCGCTGGACCTCGAACGGGATCTCGCCGGTCCATTCCAGGCGCTGCATGCCGAACGGGCGGGTCCCCTTCGAACCCCAGCCGCGATTGGTCATGCCGGCGACCAGCGATCCGTCCTCGCCCATCTCGACGCGGATGATCCCGCACTCGAAGCCGCTGCGGAAGGGGAACACGGCGCCCTGCACGTGTCCGTTCACCTCTTCGGTGAAGATCCGATAGACCGCGGCGTGATGCTGGTCGCCCATGAACGCCTGACCCTTGAAGAAGGGGCCGAGGGTGCCGTCCACGTCCCAGACGACCTCGCCCGGACTCTGGCCGCACTTGTTGTAGGGGAACCAGACCACCGGCATCTTGAAGTCCGGGATCCGCGCCGCCGCCTCCGGCATCGGGATGCCGTCCGGAATGTCGCCGGGGAACTCCACCAGCGACTCGGGCCGCTTCGTGCTCGCGATG
>JAACEA010000190.1 GCA_009936695.1 Planctomycetia bacterium | reverse complement strand
GAGCGCGACGGCGAGGAGGAGGACATCTGGTACGTCTTCCTCGATCGCCGGCTCGAGAAGATGGCGGATCCGGAGTTGAAGGCGTACTTCGAGGAGGCCGAGAAGGCCGCGAAGAAGCGGAAACCCCTCGACCCCAACGAGGTGCGTCGCCAGCTTGCCGCCGCCGGCGAAGAAGAAGCGGACGCGGACGCGGACGCGGACGCCGACGCCGACGCGGGTGCCGACGCAGACGCCGATGCGGATGCGGTGGTGACGCCCTTCACGCAGGAAGATCTTCAGACCGCGTACCGGCGACTTCGGAAGATCAGTCGACTTCCCGGTTCCGAACGTCGGCTGGCGATGCTCCCTTCCGGCGAGCGCATTCTGTTCGGCAATCGGATCTCGGCGCCAGGTGTTTCCGGCCTCTATTCGGTGAAGTGGAATGGGAGCGGTCGCAAGCGGATCGGCGAGAGCGTCTCGATGATGGGACTCTCGCTGGACGGAAGCCAGCTCGTCGCCGTCGGTGGCGGTACCGCCAAGACGATCGACACCGGCAGCGGAAAGGCCAAGAACTATCCGATCTCGATGCGGATTCGCATCGATCGGGAGCAGGAGTCGAGCGAGAAGTTCCTCGAGGCCGCCTCGATCATGGGGGCGATCTTCTACGACCCGGAGATGAAGGGGCTCGACTGGCCGGCGCTGACCGAGCGGTATCACGAGCTGGCGGCCCGGACCCGGACCGCCGACGAGTTCAACTGGGTCGCGAACCGGCTGCTGGGTGAACTCAGCGCGTCCCACATGGGGATGCGGGCACCGGCGACGAGCATGCCGTTGTCCCAGTCGATCGGTCGACTGGGCGTCGGCCTCGAACCGGTGACCGATGGCTATCGGGTCACCTCCGTGCTCGAGGGCGGTCCGGCCGAGGCATCGGACATGCCGCTGCTCGTGGGCGACGTGATCACCGGCATCGATCTCGAGCCGCTCGACCTGGACGCCACCCCGCCCGACACGGTGGGTGGGCGACTGCGGGGCCGTCTCGGCAAGGAAGTGGTGGTCACCGTGCGACGTGAGGCCGCGACCGATACGGAGGACGGCCCGGCCGAGCCGCTCGAGCTGGACCTGCTGCTGACGCCGATCTCCAACAGCGCCGCCCGCGGCCTCGTCTACGACGCGACCCAGCGTCGCCGGGCGGAACAGGTTCACGAATGGTCCGACGGGCGACTCGGTTACGCCCATGTTCGAAGCATGGACCAGGCGTCGCTGGACGAATTCGAACGCGATCTCTTCGCCGCCACCGAGGGTCGCGAGGGACTGATCGTCGACGTGCGTGACAACGGCGGCGGTTGGACGACCGACCGCCTGCTCTCTTCGATCATGGCTCCGGCCCACGCCTACACCATCCCGCGGGGCGCCGACCGCTCGGTCGTCGACTCGTACCCGCAGGATCGGCTCTTCATCCAGCGATATCTGATGCCGATGAACATGATCTGCAACGAGAAGAGCTACTCGAACGCCGAGATCGTCTCCCATGCGTTCAAGAATCTCGATCGCGGCACCCTGGTCGGCCAGCGGACCAACGGAAGCGTGATCTCGACTGGTGGCACCTCGCTCATCGACGGGACGTCCTTGCGACTTCCCTTCCGTGGCTGGTATCTCCCGGACGGCGCCGACATGGAGAACAACGGCGCCATGCCCGACATCGTGATCGAGCAGACGCCCGACGACGAGGTCGCCGAACACGATGCGCAGCTGCAGGCTGCGGTCGAGGATCTCATGCGTCGGCTCGACGACGAAGGTGCCGGGCCGTGACCCGGTCCCGCCTTCACGGTGGCGTCGTGGGGTCTTTCGTCGCCGCCTTGCTGGCGGGATGCGGCGGCACGGATCCGTCGCGAATGGAAGGGGAGACGATCATGGAGCGTGACCAGGCCTCGGCGTCGCGGATGCTCGACGAGATGCGATGGCGGAATCGGATGCTGGTGGTCGCGTCCGACCGCGAGGACGAGCGCGTGGACCGCCAGCTGGTGGCCATCGCGACGCACTCGGCCGGATGGTCGGATCGCGATCTCGTCACCATCGTGCTCCTTCCGGACCGGGGGTACGTCGCCCCGGATCCGAGCGGCGGCCTGGTGGACGCGGAGATCGTCTCTTCGGAGGCCGCCGCCTCGATGCGACGGCGGTTCGGAATGGCGGATGACGGATTCCAGGCGGCGCTCGTCGGCAAGGATGGCGGGGTGAAGGCGCGCTACGACGAGGTGGTGGCCCCGGAGACGATCTTCCCCTTCATCGACGCGATGCCGATGCGAATCGATGAGATGGAGCAGGAACGATGAAGCGCTCGACCCGATCGATCGGACCCTGCCATGCATTCGTCGCGGCGGGACTCGTCGGAGTCGCCACCCTCGCCACTGGCGTGATGGCGGCACAGGACGGCGGGCCCGAGGCCGAAGCCGGCCCGCCGGACGTCCTCCTGATCCTGGTCGACGATCTCGGTTGTCGCGATCTCTCGGGGGAGGGTCATGCGTTCCACCGGACGCCGAATCTGGACCGCCTTCGGTCGGAGAGCGTTCGCTTCACGAACGCCTCCTGCAACGGCCCGAACTGTTCGCCGAGTCGTGCGGCGCTCGTGACGGGGCGGCATGGCAGTCGTACCGGCGTCCACACCGTCGGATCGCCGCGGCGTGGCAAGGACACGGACCGCCGCCTCGAGCCGCCCGCGAATCGATTCCGCATCGCGGAGACCGAGCGTTCGATCGCCGAGGCGCTGGCCGACGCCGGCTACCGCACGGGATTCGTCGGTAAGTGGCATGTGAGTGCCGATCCACGCACGCAGGGATTCGACGTCAACGCCGGTGGGAACAAGGCCGGTCATCCGAAGTCCTATTTTCCCCCGTATCGGAATCCGGATCTCGAGGACGGGCCCGAAGGCGAGTATCTCGTCGACCGGCTCGCACGGGAGACCATCGGAATCATCGATGGATTCGAAACCGCGGACGAGGATCGTCCGTGGTTCGTGATGTATGCGCCCTACGCGGTGCACACGCCGATCCAGGCTCCCGCGGCGGCGGTCGCCGAGTTCCGGACACGAAACCCCGGCGTTGATCTCCGGCAGGCTCGCTACGGCGTCATGGTGGAGGCCACGGACCGGGCCATCGGCTCGATTCTGGAACGGATCGACGGCGATGGGACGATCGTGTGCTTCGCGAGCGACAACGGCGGGCTTCAGCCGGTGACCGACATGTCGCCCTGGCGCGGTGGGAAGGGCATGTTGTACGAAGGCGGCATCCGAACGCCGTTGTACGTTCGCGGTGCCGACTTCAAGCCCCGAGACGTCGAGACGCCCGTGCAGCTCTTCGATCTGCATCCCACCATCACCGAACTCGCCGGGGTCGGGGCGACCGAGGACGTGGTGATCGACGCGGTCTCGCTCGTGCCGTCCCTTCGTGGGGCGGAAATGGAGCGTGGGCCGATCTTCTGGCACTTCCCCGCCTATCTCGAAGGCCGGGATGCGGAGAGCAGAAACCCCGACGATCCGTTTCGCACGACGCCCTCCGGGGCGGTGCGCGACGGTCGCTGGAAGCTCGTGGAGTGGTTCGAGGACGGTGCGCTCGAGCTCTTCGATCTCGAAGCGGATCCCGGTGAACGCGTTGATCGTTCGGCGGATCAGCCGGAGATCCGTGACCGTCTGGCGTCGCTGCTCCGGGACTGGCGAGCCTCGATCTCGGCGCCCATGCCGCAGCCGATCTCGCCGCCGGGGTCGGGCGCAGCGACCGAGTCGATCGCACCACCGAACGCCGACCCCACGGATTGACCGGCGACTCGGGGGTCACCAGTCGCCGGCGTATCCCACGTCGAACGTTCCACTGCGCACCGCGGTCAGTTCATGCAGGCGGCGAGCGATTTGTCGGAGATGGAGTGCGTCATGGGCGCACCAGGCGGCGAGCAGATCCCCAGCCCGAGGCGAACCCAGTCGTGGATGGGCCAGGCGTGGATGCGTCGCTTCGATGGTGAAGTCCAGTTCCTCGATGGTTCTGAGCCACGCGACTTCGGTCCGTCTCACCGCGCGGAACTCGCGAAGGGCCGTCTCGAGGTTCCGGCCTCGGTAGTCCCGCTCGATGGCCGCGGCGCCCGGATCGATGACCGGCCAGTCCGCATCCGGCGCTTCGAGCGTCATGCGAAGCCTCGTGCCGAAGTCGTCGAGATCCTCGTCGACGAGGTGACAGACGATCTCGAGCATCGACCAGTCCCCGGGGCCGGGGCGCCATCGGGCGTCTTCGGGGGAGATCCCCGAAAGAAGGGCCACGATGCTCTGCGGAAACCGTTCGAGTCGATCGATCATCCAGGCGGCATTCATGACGCCATTGAACCACCACGTGGCCTCCGGCGTGATGATCGCCGAGGCGAAAGCCCCCTGCGATCCTTGAAAGCGGCTTGAATTCAGGCGTCCGACGTCCCGGGGTCGGCGTGCGTCTCGAACTCGCCGTCATCATCGTCGGCGTCCGGCGGAGGCGGAACGACGGCGACCGCGACGTCGTCGAGCTCGGTCAGTCTGCGTCGAGCGGCGACCGCGACCGAGTCGTAGATGCTCGCGAGAAGTCCGACCAGCGGAAAACGTCCTTCGAGCGGCGCGTTGCCAAGACGTCGAAGCAGCGCGTGCGGGGCGTACTCCATTCGACGTTCGCGTCTGAACGTCTCGAGACCGGTGCCGGTGTTCCAGAACGTCTCGATCGCCTGTTCCATCGGGGGCAGGGCGCGGATCGCGGCCG
>JAACEA010000189.1 GCA_009936695.1 Planctomycetia bacterium | reverse complement strand
TCGGCGGTGTCCCGGAGTTCGGCGGCCTTCTCGTAGTCCGCGCCCTTGACGGCTTCGTCCTTCTCGACGGCGAGACGCTCGATCTTCTCCTCGAGCTCCGCGAGATCAGGCGGCTTGGTCATGCTCTTGAGTCGCAGCCGAGCGCCGGCTTCGTCGATCACATCGATCGACTTGTCGGGGTGGACCCGGGAGGGGATGTAGCGACCCGAAAGGTCGACCGCCGCCCGGAGCGCCTCGTCGGTGATCTTCACCTTGTGATGCGTTTCGTACTTCTCGCGGATGCCCTTGAGGATCTCGACCGTCTGGTCGGGGGTCGGGGGCTCCACCGCGATGGACTGGAATCGTCGCTCCAGCGCGGCGTCCTTCTCGATGTACTTCCGGTACTCGTCGAAGGTGGTGGCGCCCACGCACTGGATCTCGCCGCGGGCGAGCGCCGGCTTCAGGACGTTCGATGCGTCGATGGCGCCTTCGGCACCACCGGCACCCACCAGGGTGTGGAGTTCGTCGATGAAGAGCAGGACGTTCTTGGCCCGACGGACCTCGTTCATCACCGCCTTGATCCGCTCCTCGAACTGGCCTCGGTACTTGGTTCCCGCGACCATCGCCGCGAGATCGAGGACGACGAGTCGCTTGTCCCAGAGGAGGTCGGGGATGTCCTGATCGACGATCCGCTGGGCGAGGCCCTCGACGATCGCCGTCTTGCCCACGCCCGCCTCGCCGAGCAGGACGGGGTTGTTCTTGGTGCGGCGGCAGAGGACCTGGACCAGTCGTTCGATCTCCATGGAACGCCCGATCACCGGATCGAGCTCGCCCTGCTTGGCGAGTTCGGTCAGGTCGCGGCCGAAGGAGTCGAGGGCCGGCGTCTTGCTCTTGCCGGCGGCACGACGGGGGCCTCCGCCCTGCGGACCCGCGGGGGTCTCGCCGGATTCGGGGGACTGTTCGTCGGGTTCGACACCGGCGCCGAGGAGGTTGAGCACCTCGTCGCGGACTTCTTCGAGCTTCAATCCGAGGTTCATGAGCACCTGGGCGGCCACGCCGTCGTGTTCACGGAGCAGGCCGAGGAGCAGGTGCTCCGTGCCGACGTAGTTGTGGTTGAGGTTCCGGGCCTCCTCGATGGCGTACTCGATGACCTTCTTGGCTCGCGGCGTCTGCGGCAGCTTGCCCATCGTCACCATCTCGGGGCCGCTCTTGACGAGCTTCTCCACCTCGAGGCGGACCTTGCGAAGATCGATGTCGAGGTTCTTGAGGACGTTCGCACCGACCCCGGAACCCTCCTTCACGAGGCCGAGCAGGATGTGCTCCGTACCGATGTATTCATGGTTGAACCGCTGCGCCTCCTGATTGGCGAGGGCCATCACCTTGCGAGCTCGGTCGGTCAGTCTTTCGAACATGGGAATCTCCGGATTGTTGGCTGGTCGGCCTGCTTCACAATGGTACGCACGTGCCCGTCGCAGGGTCGTCCATCCCACGAGGTGGGGGGCAACATCCATGCCGGAACCACCTGTAGCCCTTGCATCGGCCCGGAAACTGCCTCGATCGACCGGATATCCCGAATCGAAGTCAGGAATCCGCCCGTATGGTGGTTTCATGCGTCGACTGGCTCCTGTCATCCTGACGGCTTGCGGCGTCCTGGCCTGCGGGGTTGCCACACCCGCCGCGGCCTCGACGGACGACCCGCCCGCAGAATCCACGGAACCCGCGTCTCCGGCAACGGCGTTCCAGGAGGGAGTGGTCGGGCTCGCGTCACCGCTGCCGCTTCGAATCGAGGATCTCGCGGGAAAAACGTACGTTGGAAAGGTCGATCGTTTCGACGACGACGGCCTCTACGGTGCGATCGGATTCGTTCGCTGGGTGGATCTGAAGCCTGCGGATCGCTTCCGAATCGGGCGTTCCCTGCTCAGTCGGGCGCGTCGGGAGGATGTCGCAGGGCTCGCATGGCTGGTGTACATGCTGGAGGCGACTCGGACGGATGCGTTCCGGGATCGAGCCGTGAACCTGCTGATCGCGGCGGCGGGCGACGACGCCGACGCCTGGCTGGCGGAATCGAGTCGAAGAGCGCAAGAATTGCTCGATGCCTCAGCGGCGTTGGCGGC
>JAACEA010000188.1 GCA_009936695.1 Planctomycetia bacterium | reverse complement strand
CGCCGCGGTCACCGCCTTCGCCACCGCGGATGCGGATGTTGGTCACGGTCGACGGCGCCCGGACGTCGATGACCGCGTCCTCGAACCGGGGCGCGCCGAAGAACGGGGTGAGATTGTTGGAGAAGCCCCACGGCTCCGTGGGGATTCCGAACAGCCCCCGCGCGAGCTCCTCGTCCTCGTCGACGTCGATGAACGCCGAGATCGCGGTGGGACGCGCGGGAATCGACTCGAACTCGACCACGGTGGTCGGCGGCGTGACGACGGCGGACTTCGCGGCGGTCCAACCGGTCGCCTTGAGCCAGCCGTCCGGTGTCTGCGCCGCGGCGAGGAAGAGCTTCTTGCCGGCGTGGCCGGGCGTGGCGAGTTCGATGCGAAGGGTCGCCATTTCGACCGGACGCTCGGACTCCCCCGGCGTCCCGGTGACCTCGGCGGTCGTCTCCGGCCCCTGCTGACAGCCGACGACCAGAGAGACGATGAAGACCGCGAAGGGCGTCCGACCGAGTCGCCGCACGACGTTCGATCGCCGGAATGATTCAGACATCGGAGACCCTTGCACGAAACTCTCCCAGCAATCCGCCCACACGGCGGTATTCCACATCCTCGAACCCGGCGTCGACCATCGCCGCAGTGACCACCTCGGGTGGATCGAAAGAGGATATCGCGTTCCAGAAGTGTCGAAGAAGATCGCCGGCCGCTCGCGATCCACACAGCACGGGAAGGACCCGGGAACCGACGCCGCGAATCAGGAATCGAGCCAGCTTCCGTCGGAAGCCGCTCGGCGGAACGATCATCTCCAGGAGCACCAGTTGACCGCCCGGACGCATCACCCGCCGGATCTCGACGAATGCCGCCGAGAGATCCTCGGCGTACCGAATCGCGTAACCACTCACCACGGCGTCCATCGATCGGTCGGGCACGGGGATCGAATCGAGGGAACCGGGCCGAACGTCCCGAACCCCCGCCTTCACTGCGAGCCGCCGCATCTCCGCCGACGGATCCACCGCCACGATCGCTGGTGAATCGGGAAGAAACCGCTGGGCCGCGAGGGCGAGCGAGCCGGTTCCACTTCCCACGTCGACCAGCGTCGCGTCGGGAGGCAGCTCCAGCGAGAGGATCGTCCGTCGCCGATACCAGTTGCTCGTTCCGAAACTGACCAGATCGTTGATGAGGTCGTACTGCGTGGCGGCCCGGTCGTAGAGACGAAGGACGTCATCGTCGGTCCCGCTCGCGGTCGGTGGACTCGCCTCGGCCACCGTCATTCGCGAAGACCCCGCCCGGTGAGTTTCAGGAAGACCTCCTCGAGACTCGCTTCGTGCAGGCGAACCCCTTCGATGCCGCCGGGCATCGCCTCGAGCTTCGCGATCGCCGCATGCAGCTGGTCGCCGAGCCCCTCGAGCGGCACTTGGATCGTCCGGCCGTTCCATTCACCCACCGGCGGCACGAAATCGTCGCCGACCGGACGGGCCGGCCGGGCCTCGAGTTCGAAGGACGGAATCTGGTGTTCGCGAGCGAGCGACGCGGTGTCGCCCCGGGCGACCAGTCGGCCATGATCGATGATCGCGACCGAATCGATGAGGGTCTCCGCCTCCTCGATCAGGTGGGTCGCATGGAGAATCGTGGCCCCCTCGCTTCGAAGGTCCTCGATCATCCGCCAGATCGCGACCCGTGCCTGTGGATCGACGCCTTCGGTCGGTTCGTCGAGCAGGAGCAGCCGGGGACGATGGAGCACGCTGACCGCGAGATTGAGCCGACGTTGCATGCCGCCGGAATAGTGGCGGACCTGATCGTCGGCGCGATCCTCCAGCTGACTGAACTCCAGCGCCCACCCGACCCGGGCGGCACGCTCCCGACGAGGCACGCCCAGGAGATCGCTGTAATTCACCAGGTGCTCGCGGGCGGTCATCGTGTCGTGCAGCGCGATGCGCTGGGGCACGAAACCGAGGTCCTCCGCCGTCGGTCGGCCGCGACCGAAGACCGAGATCGAACCCGCGTCCTCGCGGATCAGTCCAGCGATGCAACGCATCAGCGTGGTCTTGCCGGCGCCGTTCGGTCCGAGAAGCGCAGTCCACTCGCCCCGACCGAGTTCGAGATCGACGCCGTCCAGCGCCTTCAGGCGGCCGAACGATTTCTCCACGCCGCGCACCAGCAGCGCCGGACTCGAGGGAGGCGGTGATGGATCCTTCGAGGATCCGTCACCCGGCATGACTCGGACGGCACCAGGCATCAGTCGATGGGCCGCCCGTCCCAGCGAACGAACGCCTCGACGGCTTCGTATTCGGCGAATCCGAGTCGGTTGAGTCGGTCCGCGGTACCACGG
>JAACEA010000187.1 GCA_009936695.1 Planctomycetia bacterium | reverse complement strand
GGAGGCTCGCGGTTGATCTATCACCTCGTGGAATCGTTGAAGGGGCCGCTCGAGGAGACCGGCCTGATCCGCATCCTTCAAGTCGTCTTCCAGGTCGAGTTCCGCGCGTTCCTCGCGGTGCTCGTCTCGTTCGGACTGGTGCTTGCGTTCGGGCGTCCGGTCATCCGCTGGCTGCTTCGACAGAAGGTGGGGGACTCGCCGGAGTTCCACAACGCGGATCTCAACGATCTCATGCGGTCGCGGGCGGGCACGCCGACGATGGGGGGGATCCTGATCTGCGGCTCGATCCTGATCACGATCCTGCTGCTTGCGGAGCTTCGAAGTCGCTACATCCACCTCGCGATCGCCGTGCTCGTCGCGTACTCGGTGCTCGGGATGTTCGACGACTGGCTGAAGCTCACCTCCGCCCGGCGGACGCCGGGATCCCGGGACGGCCTGCTGCCGTGGGAGAAGCTCCTCTTCCAGCTCGGCCTCGCGGCCCTCTTTTCCTGGGTGATCTTCACCCAGGCCACGGTCAATCCCATCGGCGGGATCGGTGCCCAGGCGGAGATCTGGCAGGATTCCGCCCGGGTCCTCAACCTGCCGTTCCAGAAGACCTGGGACACGCCGGTGGAAGCCGACCCCTTCGCCGACGGCGGTGAGACGATGTTCGGACTCCCGTTGAATCCCGGCGTGATCGTGCTCGGGCTCGGCGGCTTCGTGGTGCTCGGCACCCTCGTGATCGCCGGCACCAGCAACGCCGTCAACATCTCGGACGGCATGGACGGACTCGCCGCGGGCGTGGTGGGCTTCGCGGCGGTCGCCTTCATGATCCTCGTGCACATCGCGGGAAGTCAGGTCGAAGCCCAGTCGCTGCTGGTGCCGCATGTTCCCGGGACCGCGGACCTGATGGTGGTGGCCGGCGCGATGATCGGCGCGTGCCTCGGGTTCCTCTGGTTCAACTCGAGCCCCGCGATGGTCTTCATGGGCGACACCGGAAGTCTCGCGCTCGGCGGGCTGCTCGGCTATCTCGCGGTCGCGATCCGCCAGGAGGCCCTGCTCGTCTTGATCGGGGGCATCTTCTTCCTCGAGATGGGAAGCGTGGTGCTGCAGGTGGGCTGGTTCAAGTTCACGAGGATTCGCACGGGCAAGGGGCGACGGCTCCTTCGCTGCAGTCCGATCCACCACCACTTCCATCTCGGCGGATGGAGCGAGCAACAGGTCGTGACCCGATTCTGGTTGATCACCATCGTGCTCTCGATGGCCGCGTTCGCCCTGGTGAAGCTGCGCTGACCAGATCGCCCGTCAGTCCCCGGGCGAGCCGCGGTCGATGTCCACGATCGTCTCCGCCGACTCGACCGGGGACGGGTCGCGATGCTCGCGCAGGGCGTCGAGGAAGCCGCGGATGTCCGGCCAGAGCGGCGCCTCGAAGGGGCGTCGATCTCCGGAGATCGGATGATCGAACTCGAGTCGGGCCGCATGGAGGGCCTGCCGGGCCATCAGCGGCGCATCGCTCGATCGGCCGTCGGCTTCGGCGCTTTTCGGGACCACCGCCCGGCGAGGGAGCTTTCGACCGCCGTAGTAGTCGTCGCCGACGATCGGGTGGCCGATCTCGGAGAGGTGGATGCGGATCTGATGGGTGCGCCCGGTGAGGAGTTGGAGTTCCACGAGCGTGAAGCCGTCGTATCGCTCGCGGACGCGGTAGATCGTCCGGGCCTCCTTGCCGGCCTCGTCGTGACGGACGGCATAGCGGTCGAAGATCCGTGGGTGACGTCCGAGCGGAAGATCGATCAGGTCCTGATCCCGACGAACCACGCCGTGGACGATCGCGAGGTAGCGCTTGTCGACGGTGCGGGCCTGGAACTGGTGGCCGAGCCGCCAGTGGGCGGTGTCGGTCTTCGCGGCGACCATCGCGCCCGACGTGAAGCGATCGAGTCGATGGACGATGCCGGGGCGGGCGAACTCCTCGCCGACCGAGGAGAGGCCTCCGGACGTCTCATGGCGGAACCGCCAGCTCAGGGCGTTCACGATGGTCCCCGATTTCATCGCCCGCGCGGGATGGGCGATG
>JAACEA010000186.1 GCA_009936695.1 Planctomycetia bacterium | reverse complement strand
GTTCGCGATGTTGCCGTCGAACTGCAGGGCGACGTTGCGGGTCTGGTGCGGAAGCTTGGAGAACGGGTGTCGTATCCGCATCTCGATCACCGGCGCCTCGGGGTGATCGGTCTCGAAGATCATCCACTTCGGGAACACCTCGGGACTTCCGGCCTGCTCGACCTGCGTCGCCGCCGGACCGAGGTCGTACTGGACGACGTGCTGCGAAAGCGGCTGATCCGGGGTCAGGAGCACGGGCGGGCGCCCGTTGACGCTGAGGACTCGGAAGGGAAGTCCGTCGGTCGACGCGACCGAGACGCTTCCGGTGACGGGATTCGGAGGAAGGGCGTCGATGTAGAGCGGCGTGGTCCTGACGGCGTACGCCGCGACGGCGGTCAGGGTGAGCCGCGGTCCGCGGACGTTCTCACCTCCGGGGCCCTGCAGGACGGTGTTCACGGCAGCCTGCTTCTTGCCGGTGGTGCTGGGCACCTGCAGGGTGATCGGGATCGCGATGCCGCCGCCCGGGGGGATCGTCTCGCCCGCGACTTCGACCGTCGTGCACTGGCAGGTCGGAACCGCCTGGACGATGGTCATGGGCGTGGGGAAGGGATTCACCAGGATGACGTCTGCGGTGAGCTTGGACCCGGGTTTGACGATGCCGAAGTCGACGTCGGCCGGATCTCCGTAGACCGCGGTGGCACCCGGTCGCACCTCGATCGAGCCGGGGGCGATGACGCGAATCCCGGATTCGGCGCCGGCTGCCGCGGAGGGTTCGGTCGTCGCCTGGCCGGCGGGGGCGTTCCCGCTCGGCGAGGCGACCGGATCCTCGCAACCACCGAGGGCCAGGAGGACGAGGGCGAACGTCGTGAGGATCGGTTGGCTCGAATTCAACGGTCTGCTCCGGTGGAGTCGGTGATCGGGGCCGCTCGAGGCGTCCAAGGCGTGGTCGGTTCCGGGACTCGCCCCGAACAGGATAGTCGGTCGGTCCCGGTCACCGACGTCGCGTCCGCTCGGATCGGGGGCGAGCCGGAGTACGATTCCCGCCATGAAAGCAGTCGCCGTCATGACCGGGGGCGCGCCCGTCGCGCCCAACGTGGAACTCGTGGATCTCCCGATGCCGGAGCCGGCCGCGGGGGACCTTCGGGTTCGAACCGAGGCGTCGGCGCTCAATCATCTGGATCTCTGGATCGGCATGGGGATCCCCGGGGTCGATCGTCCGTGGCCGAGGGTGACGGGTTCGGACGGCGTGGGAGTGGTCGACGCCGTCGGCTCGGGCGTCGATGACGCCTGGGTCGGACGCCGTGTGATGATGAACGCTGCGAGGGACGTCGGAACGCCGCCTTCCCCGGGCGGTCGTGACGCCGGGGAGAACTTCCAGCTGGTGGGGGAGCACGTGCCCGGGGCGATGGCGGAGTACTTCCTCGTTCCCGCGACGAACGTCGTGGACATCGGCGATCGGGATCCGATCACCGCCGCGGCATTCGGACTGACGCATCTGACCGCCTGGCGAATGCTGACGACGCGGGCTTCGGCGGCGCCTGGAGACTGGGTGTTGATCCCCGGCATCGGCGGGGGGGTGGCGCTCGCCGCGCTCGGAATCGCACGGCACCTCGGCTGCAACACGGTGGTGACGAGCCGGAGCGAGGCGAAACTCGAGCGGGCCCGCGCGCTCGGCGCATCGGCCACGGTGCTCGACGAGGGCGAGGACTGGTCTCGTTCGGTCCGCAAGGCGACCGGTGGACGCGGGGTCGACGTCTGCATCGACTCGGTCGGCGCGGCGGTTCATCCCGCCTGCATCAAGGCGATGGCTCGAGGCGGTCGCTTCGTCACCTGTGGTTGCACCAGCGGGCCGGCGGCGACGACCGACCTCGCGCGCGTGTTCTGGAACCAACTCTCGATTCTGGGCTCGACGATGGGTGACATGCATGAGTTTCGCCAGGTCGTCGGTCTGCTGATCGACGGGCGGCTCGAGCCGGTCATCGACGCGGTCCACACGCCGGCGACGGCGGCCGCTGCCTACGCCGCGATCGAAGCGGGACATCAGTTCGGCAAGCTGGTGGTCGATTGGCGGCAGGACGACGACGCTGCCCGATAACGTCCAAAGCGGGCGGGATTGGAATTATCGGACGATCGATGATTCTGCAACGGACGTTTTTTCTCGATGCCACACCAGAGTTCCAGAAGGCGATTGACCTCTCTTGAATCGCCGGTAGTCTCTTTTTGGCGGATTCTTTTTGCGGATCCGTCATTCATATTCGAGCTTGAAGTTCTCAATCTCGACCCAGATCCGATCTAGGAGGAATCTCGGATGCAAAGCAAGTTCATCAAGGCCACGGCCGCGGTCTCCGCGGCGACTGTGTCTTCATTCGCCCTTGCGGGCGGTGGTGACACCTACAACGTCGGATTCTCCGACACCGCGTATTACAACATCGCCTCTGGCGGTATCGATCCCGCCAGCCCGAATTACAACGGTCAGGGCGTCACCGCCGAGGCCGGTCGTTACATGGGCTCGTTCGGCTGGTCCAACGTCGTGCTCGACGTCTGCTGGAACACGGGTTCCGCCTACTCCTGCTGGGCGAGCGAATGCACGTTCACCATGAGCATGTCCGACGGCACGCAGACCACCTACTTCAACGTCGGTGTGCCGGTCGCGGACCAGACCGGCAGCGACATCGAAGGCGCCTGCGCCACGTATCCGACCGACGGCTCGTCTGCCGCGGGTGAGACGATCTTCGATCCCTTCGCCTTCGCGGTCGACGCGAGCGGCGACGTCCAGGTCGCGGTCTACCAGGCGTGGGATGACGGCACCGGCATGGCCGGTGGTTCGGTCATCACGGCCGACTGCTTCTTCACCCTCGCGGGCGAAGTCCCCGCCGGTTGCGACGGTGCGACCGGTTCCTGCGCCGAGGTCCACCCCGAGCCCGGTTGCGACGACCTGACCTGCTGTGCCGTCGTCTGTGACGCGGCCGCCGGTGGTGACCCGTTCTGCTGCGAGGTTTCGTGGGACTCGACGTGCGTCGACAACGCGATCGCCCTCTGCGGCATCTACATCTACACGTGTGAGAACCCGCAGTACTCCAACGACTGCGCGACCTCGCCGATGATGCTCGACCTCGACACCCCGGTCGCGTTCAACACCGTGGGTGCGAACACCGACGGCCCGCCCGAGATCGACTGCGGTTCGGCCGATGAGGACTATCCGATCTGGTCGGACCTCTGGTACATGGTGGAGTCGGTCGACGGCGGCATCATGACCGCGACCTGCTGCAACACCGCGGACTTCGACACCAAGATCGCGATCTACGACGCGGGTGAGATCGGTTCGACCTTCGATCCGTCCACGCTTCCGGCGTCGTTCCTGATCTGCAACGAAGACTGTGACGACCCGACGTTCTTCACGTCCGAGGCGCTCCTCGCCGTGGACGCGGGCCGTCAGTACCTCGTCCGTCTCGGCGGATTCGTCCAGGCCACCGGCCAGGGCGACCTCGTCGTCTCGATCGAGGCCCCCGAGCCGCCGATCCCGCCCCAGACCTGCGACATCCCGGGTCCGGACACGTTCACCCAGAATATCACTGACGTGATGAATTCAGGCGGCGTCGCCTGTGCTGGCGGTGGCATCACCACCGAGAACAACTACTGCCGGATCTACACCGCCGAGGACATGGGCAACGATCAGTTCACGATCGACTGCATCCGCTTCGGCATGACGAACCCCGGTTCGTACCTCGCTGCGGCGATCAACGTCCTCAAGTCGCCGAGCGGCAACGTCGACGTCTACGCGGACCTCGAGCTGCTCGCGACCAACAACTTCGGTCTCTACACGACCGATGGTCTCGAGTACAACGTGGTGACCTTCCCCGACGGCGTGAACGTCGATCTGTCCGACGGCTCGGCCCTCGTCATCGAGGTCTCGATCCCGCAGGCCCTCGACGGCTTCGTGACCTTCGGTGGCGGCACCGGGGTCGACGTCTCGAGCGGTACCACGTACATCCGATCCGCTCCCTGCGGCATCACCGAGTACATCACCAACGGTTCGATCGGTTTCGACCTCGAGTGGTTCGTCTACGCCGACGGCACCGCTGGTGGCGGCCAGCCCGACTGCCCCGGAGACTTCAACGGCGACGGCATGGTCGACGGTGCTGACTTCGGCTTCATCCTCGCTGCCTGGGGAACCTGTGGGGGCTGCCCCGAGGATCTCAATGGCGACGGTGAAGTGAACGGTGCCGACGTCGGCCTCGTGCTCTCGGTCTGGGGCGCCTGCCCCTGATCGGTCACCGATCACCAGCGAGTCACCATCCATGCGATGGATGATTCGAACGATTCGAATGCCCCCCGATCCGCTCCGCGGATCGGGGGGTTCTTCGTATCGAGGTTCCATGGAGAGGCGCGTCCGGGCCGCTGCGTCCGGCCGATAGTTTCGGCGAGGAGAACCAGGTCGAGTTAACGGACGTGATTCTTGACCATGATCTCATTTTTCAGATGCCAATCTTCGGTCTTAGGATAAACTTGGGGCGAATCATGCAGTTAAGTGCATCCGCTGGTGCGTGAGACGTGTGTCCTCGTTCCGCGGGAATTCGGTACTCAGGAGGTAATTCAAGATGCAGAGCACTTTCATCAAGGCAACCGCCGCGATTTCTGCGGTCGGTCTGTCTGCCACGGCGCTTGCGGGCGGCGGCGGTACCTACGACGTCGGTTTCTCCGACGCGCCCTATTACACGATCGCCAACGGCGGCATCGACCCGGCGAGCCCCAACTACAACGGCCAGACGGTGATGGCCGAGGCCGGCAGTTACTTCACGGCCTTCGGCTGGTCGAACGTCGTCATCGACGTCTGCTGGAACACCGGTTCTGACTTCTCCTGCTGGGCGAGCGAATGCACGTTCACCATGAGCATGTCCGACGGCACCGAAACCGCCTACTTCAATGTTGGCGTTCCGATCGCGGACCAGACCGGTTCCGAAATCGAAGGCGAATGCGCCACCTACCCCCTCGACGGATCATCCGCCGCCGGCGAGACGATCTTCGATCCATTCGCCTTCGCGGTGGATGCATCGGGTGACGTCGAAGTCGCGGTGTATCAGGCCTGGGAAGACGGTACCGGCCTCAATGGCGGCAGCGTCATCACCGCCGATGCGTTCTTCACGCTTGGTGCCGGCATCCCCGAGGGTTGCATCGATGCGACCGGTTCCTGTGCCGAGCCGCATCCGGAGCCCGGTTGCGACGACGTCACCTGCTGTGCCGTCACCTGTGATCCGTCCGCTGGTGGTGACCCCTTCTGTTGCGAGGTTTCGTGGGACTCGACGTGCGTCGACAACGCGATCGCGCTCTGCAACATCTACTTCTACACCTGTGACAACCCCGCCTACGGGAACGACTGTGCGACCGATCCGACGATGATGAGCAACGGGGAGCGGGTCGACTACTCCACCATCGGGGCGAACTACGACGGCCCGATCATCACGTGTGCGGCCGGAGGCGCGGCGAATGTCTGGTTCATGGTGCAGATCGAGGGAACGGGCACGCAGACCCTGACCGCGACGACCTGCAACGACGCCGACTACGACACGGCGCTCACGCTTTGGGATGCGGGTGAGATCGGTTCGACCTTCGATCCGTCCACGCTTCCGAACGTCGAGGTGGCGTGCAACGACGACGGTGGCGGCTGCCCTGACTTCCAGTCGTTCCTCACGGCGAACGTCGAGAGTGGCCGGCAGTACCTGATCAGCGCCTCTGGTTGGAACCTCTCGGAGGGCAACGCCGGACTCACCGTTGCGTGGGAAGAGGCCGAGCCGCCGATTCCGCCCTACACCTGCGACACGCCGGG
>JAACEA010000185.1 GCA_009936695.1 Planctomycetia bacterium | reverse complement strand
GGACCGAGGTCCGTTTGATGCGCGACGACCGCAACCTCTACGTCGGGGTCCGTTGCTACGACGACGAGCCCTCGAAGATCATCGCGCGGGTGATGACCCGGGGCGGCCCGGTCAATCGCGACGACAACATCCTGATGGTCCTCGACCCGAAGCGTGATCTCCGCACCGGCTACATCTTCCGGATGAATCCGAACGGGGCCCGAGCCGACGCCCGGCTCGTCAACGGGAGGACGGACTACAACTGGGACGGTCAGTGGTACGGTCGCTCGGTGATCGACGAGAAGGGCTGGACCGCGGAGTTCGTGGTGCCGTTCCGGACGATCTCGATCGAGGCCGACAACCTCGACTGGGGGATCAACTTCGAGCGCGACATCCGCCGCAACAACGAGACGGTGCGGTGGCAGTCCGCCGACCGCGACGTCAGCATCACCTCGGTCGCCGACGCGGGCGTGGTCGAGATGTTCGGCGACATCGAACAGGGCTCGGGAATCGACGTTCGGCCGTACGGGAAGATCACGGTCTCCGAGGACGACGGCGCCGACGTCTCCGGGACGGGTGGCGTCGACGTCTTCTGGAAGGTCACGCCCGGACTGACCTTCGTCGGCACCGTCAACCCCGATTTCGCGGAGACCGAGGTCGACCAGCGGGTCATCAACTTCTCGCGATTCTCGATTCGATTCCCGGAGAAGCGGGACTTCTTTCTCGAGGACGCCGGCTACTTCGACTTCGGCGGCATCCGCTCGACCCCGCTTCCGTTCTACTCGCGGCGGATCGGACTGTCGCCCCAGGGCGAGCCCGAGACGATTCTCGGCGGCGTGAAGCTGACCGGGACCATCGACGACGTCGCCATCGGCATCCTCGACACCCAGATGAGCGACGACGTCTCGCCCGCGGGTCGGAACTACTTCGCGGGCCGAGCGCTCTTCAACGTGCTCGAGCAATCCTCGATCGGGGTGATCGCGACGAACGGGAATCCGCTCGGGCCCGAGTCGAACTCCCTGATCGGTGCCGACTTCAATTTCAAGACGACGGACCTCGAAGGTGGTCGCACCCTCTCCGCGAACGCCTGGTTCCAGCAGACCATCACCCAGGGGCTCGAGAGCGCCGACGCGACGGCGATCGGCGCCCGCGTCGCCTACCCGAACGACATCCTCAATCTGCGGTTCGGCTGGGCCCGGATCGGTTCCGACTACTTCCCGGCCCTCGGCTTCGTCCAGCGGACGGGCATCCACGAGTTCTTCGGCGGGGGCCGATACCGCTGGCGACCCGAGTCGGAGTCGGTCCGGAACGTCGATGTCGGCGTCGGCGGATTCCTGGTCACCGATCTCGATTTCGCGACGGAGAGCATGGACCTCGAGTTCGACATCCCGAGGATCCAGTTCGAGCGAGGCGACACCGTCTACCTCGAGTACGGAATCCAGCAGGAGGTTCCCACGCAGGACTTCCTCGCCGCAGGGCAGTTGCTCATCCCGGCCGGTGACTACACGTGGAACCGGATCGAAGCGGGGTTCGAGACGACCTCGAAGGAGCCCGTCGAGATCGGGGGTTCCGCGGGTTGGAGCGGGTACTACGGAGGATCGAGGACCACCGTCTCCGGCGACTTCCGGTGGCAACCGCTGCCGAGCTTCCTCTTCACGGCCCGGGCCCAGTGGAACGAGATCGCGCTTGATACCGGACGTCTCGACACCTGGCTGGTGTCGAGTCGGGTCAACTTCTACTTCAGTCCCGACGTCTCCTGGGAGAATCTCGTCCAGTACGACACGCAGTCCGGCACGGTCGGCTTGAACAGTCGATTTCGATGGTCGGCGCGGGACGGTCAGGAGATCTTCCTCGTGTTCAACCAGAACGTCGAGGCGGATGATCTCGACTTCACGATCGACACCACGGAATTCGTGGCGAAGATTGGCTGGACCTTCTCGTTCTGACGATGAAGGAGGAGGTGGGTCGGGCTCGAGAGAATCCCGTCCTTTGAGCAACTCGATGCAGGGGGACTCGCCGCAAGGCGGGTCCGATATGGCGCGTGCCGGAGACGATCCTGGTGGGATCCTGCGCAGTCCATTTCGAAGCGTTCGTCGCCCGGGTCCGCGCTGCGGTTCGGACGTCGTCGTCGTCGATCCTCTCGATGACGACGCTCTGGTGGTGCGGGTTCGCACACGCCGGGATGGCTGGCTCGAACCCCGACGTCCCGGTGCCGGCGATCGATGCCATCCGGCAGGAGACCCTCGGGCCGCGCGAACCGTCGATCGCCCTGGATGGTCTGGGGAGCCGAGGATCGATGCTCCTCCATCTCAACCCCGATCTCGAGGCGCTCGATCTGCTGCTTCGTACGGATCAACGCGCCGAGACCATGCCGAAGGTGAGCGGATTCGGTCGCGTGAGCGGCGTCGAGGATCCCGCGCGTGGAACGCTCGGGGTCGGTGGCGTGGATCTCGACTGGCGTCCGAGTCGAACCTTGTCGGTCGCGGTCGTCGCGGGTGGCCGGATCGATCGGAGCCGGGCGTTCGAATCCGAACGGCTGAACGGCGATCCGTCCTCGTTCCTGGAGTTCGAGGATCGGACCGGGCCGAAGTTCGCGAGTCGAAGCACCGCTTTCGACGGGCTCGCCTTCGGAGGCGAGAGTGCCGCCGACGCGAATCCGTTCGCGGCCGATCGTGTCTTCTCGACTCCCACCGAAGCGCGTGGACTCGAACAGAGTTTCTTCGCGACCCGCGCGGTCTTCCGTCCGGCGGACGGATCCTCGATCGGCGTGGTCGCGACCCGTGGTGGCGGCACGACCGGTGATTCCTCGCTGTTCGGGTTCGACCTCGATCAGCGGATCGCGGGCCAGCGGGTTCAGGCGTGGGTCCAGCATGCGGTGGGGGAGGATGTCGACGACGCACGCGATGCCGACCGGAGCGCGATCGGCGCGTCGATCGACGGCGATCTCGGCGGTGTGAAGTACGGAGTCGCCTGGCGCCGGCTCGGTGAGGACTTCGACTCGGGACTCGGGCGGACCGGTGCCGCCGGCACGCACGCGATCACCGGTCGCATGGGCTGGTCGCTGCCGATCGAGGGGATGCCGTTCATCAAGAGCTGGGAGTTCGGGGTCCGCACCCGCTTCGACACGGATCTCCAACTCGAATCGCGGCGCATCGATCTCTCGATCGACGCGGCGCGATTCCGACTGGCCAGCGGCGACCGGATCAGTTTCGGGATCGATCAGCGGATCCAGACCGCCTCGACGAATCTGGCGGACGACTTCACCGATCGTCGCGAGCGGTTCCGAGTCGGAATCGACACCAATCCGGCGCGGCCGTTCCAGTTCGGAGGCAGCATCGTGTTCGGGGATCCCGTCGGCGTGGTCGATACGTCGTGGCGCGGCGGCGCCCGCTGGAAGGCGGCACCGGGACTCGATCTGTCCGGAGAGATCGCCATCGACCGACGCATCGACGGCATCGCCGCCGGGGACACGCTTCGCACCGCATTGAACGGGCGAGCTCGAATCGCGTCCGATATGACCATCGCCGCGAGATTCGGCTTCGATGCGGCTCGCGAACGGGTGTCGCTGGGTCAGGAGATCGGATTCCGGATCGCTCGAAACGCGAGCCTGAGCATGCGTCTCGACCAGGATCTCGCCTTCCAGAACGCCACCGACGCACGCCCGGTGCTGCGGGCGAGCCTGAGAGGTTCGTTCGAGTTCTGAGCGACGGTCGTTCAGGCCGCCGAAGTCTCCGCCCGCATTGCAAAAGAGGTCGATGATTGGATTCGCATGAATCCACTCTGGAAGCGAACTTCATTGACGCTTGAGGATCGCATCATCCCTCCAAATCAAGGTCATCCGGCGGCTCATGCTGCGGGGTCACCCTCGCTTGGGGGCCCGCGTGAGGCCTGCGGAGCGATTAGGCATTCGTCATTGGCGAGTATTCTGCTCGGCGATCGAGTATCGGGTTGGGGTGCGAGGGCACCGCTATGCTGTTGTGTGAGGATTCCGGAGCTTTAGCTCTCGACCAGCCACAATTTTGCCGAAAAAAACTCGTCTGTTCCTCATCAGCGGCGGGAAGCGTTAGTCCCGGTTGGGGAAGCGGTGCAAGTTTCGGACGATACGAGGGTCGGGGGCTCTGGATCCAATAAGAGAGGCAGTCTCATTGGAGCGGTCAGAAGACGAAAGACCATTGCGGCAAAGTGGAAGGGGCTCCTCCGACGTGGACGAGTTTGCATCTGTCCTTCGGAAGCACTGGATCGACATTCTGGAGACGCCGCCGGAGGAGCAGTCGGATTTCGTCCGCTGCGGGGGAAGCAGCCTTGATCTCCTCGAACTTCAACTCAGATTACTTCGAGAGCATGCGGTCTTGCTTGATCTGAGCCGGCTTCCGGATTCGCTCACTTTCGACGTCTTGATCGGATCCGTGGAGCGGGTGGCAGTCAGTCAGGAAGGACTGAATGATTCCGCATGTTCGCCTTGCCAAGCCGTCGACTTCGTCGAGGGCCCCGCGAACAGCGCCCAGATCGAGCAGTGGATCGCGGAGAAGATCCAGCCAGGTTCCTGCGAATATCTCGTCCCCGTGAGGGTTGAAGTTCCTGAGGGAACGACCTGGGAGGCTCTGGAGTCAGCGCTTGTCGCCGTCATCAACGCTCATCCGTCCCTTCGAACGTCGATTCACAACATCGACCGAGGTGATTCAGGGTTCGTCCAACGCATTCACCCGCCGGTTCATTCTTCCGGACTCATCCCCCGTTCAACGGTCGGCATCGTCAATGATCTCCCTGGATTTCTTCGCAGCGACTCGATCCTGATACCCACAGTCGAGAGCGAGCACAAGTGCCAGGCGATCGGCCTCGTCGGGAAT
>JAACEA010000184.1 GCA_009936695.1 Planctomycetia bacterium | reverse complement strand
GTAGCATAATCTACGGAGCACAGGGCTTCCAGGTAATAATGGAGCGAACTTATGTTTTTTGTGAATCTGGAATGCTTCATATACTGTAGGCCCGGACTTGTATTATGGACCCTGGCTAAAGTGCCTGGTGGTGGGTGCTTGGGGGGTTTCCGGTGGCGTGAGCGGTCCTGCGACCATGATTCGATCCTACCCCGAGGTTCATGGTTACACTCGACCTCAGGCCTTCGGTGTCGTATTTCGAAGGGCGACGGATTCGAAGCGTGGTGTTCTCACCGCGCCGCACGGGATGGAACCCACGAAGATGGCCAAGAACGAATCGGATGGACGGACGAGTTATCGCCGGCGCAAGCGTGCGGAAATGCATGCCGAGGCGGAGGCTCAGTCCGTCGAGCATGTGGAGATCGAGGCCCATCGACTGGTCGTGACCGGTCGGCCCGAGATCATCGAGGATCAGGGGTCGCTCGTGGAGCTCGTCACGGTCATCCGGGAAAGCGGAAGTTTCGCCTATGACACCGAGTTCATCGGCGAGGAGACCTTCCTGCCCAGGATCTGCCTGGTCCAGGTCGCCTGTGCCGGCCGGCTCGCGCTGATCGATCCGATGCAGGTCGACGATCTCCTCCCGATCTTCGAACTCGTCGCGGATCCGGAGGTCGAAACGCTGGTCCATGACGGAGCCCAGGATCTCGAGCCGGCCCGTCGGGCCCTCGGCGTCGAGCCGCAGGGAATCGTCGACACCCAGGTCTGCGCCGGGTTCCTCGACATGCCGTGGCCCAGCTCCCTCGCCAAGGCGGTCGAGCGTTTCGCCGGCCACGCCCTGGCCAAGGGGCACACCTTCACGGACTGGGACGCCCGGCCGCTCACCGATCGTCAGATCCGTTACGCGGCGGACGACGTCCGGTTCCTTCCGCTCGTCTGGGATCGGATGCGGACGCAACTGGAATCCGACGACCGACTCGACTGGGCGATGCGGGAATGCGAGGAGTCGCGACGTCGCCATGTCGGCGGCTTCGATCCCGAAAAGCACATGCGGAAGATCGTCCGTGGATCCCGACTGAAGCCGAAGGCCACCACGGTGCTGCGAGAGATCGTGGAACTCCGGCACGAGCTCGCGCGGGAGCAGGACCTTCCGCACCGGGTCGCCATGAGCGACGAGGCGGTGGCGGACATCGCGAAGATCCAGCCCACCGACCGCGAGGGGCTTCAGCGGTGTCGCCACATCGGCCGCCGCAACGTCGAGGATCATGCCGATCGAATCCTCGCCGCGGTGAAACGTGGCGTGGATGGACCGCCACGTCCGTTGGAGAGCCTTCGGGCCCGGGACGAGAACGCCGAGGAACGGATGCGGATCGACGCGATCTGGTCGGCGCTCAGTCTTCGATGTCTCGCCGACGGCATCGCGCCGAACCTGATCACCAGTCGAGCGAACCTTTCGAAGTGGTACCTGGATCGCGCGGATGGGAAATCCGCTGATCCGCTCTTCTCCCCGGACACCTGGCGGCATGATGCGGCGGGGGCCTGGCTGGAGGCGTTCCTGGCCGGCCGGGCGGGTTTGGAACTCGGGTGGTCCGACGGCCGGCTGCACCGGACCGCGGACGCCACGGGATCGGCCGAAGCCTGAGCCTCGGGTGGAACCGGAGCGCCACGAAGACCACGAAAACGAAGCGGGCCCGGCCACGATGATCGTGACCGGGCCCGTTCTTCAGCACGCGCGGAGGGACTCGAACCCCCAACCCTCGGCTTCGAAGGCCGATGCTCTATCCAATTGAGCTACGCGCGCTCGTCACCGGTTCCGAGGAACGGCGAGGGAGGAAGTGTAGCGAAGGCGGCGCGAGGGGGGGACCGTGGATCGCGGAAACCCCGGGATGCGCCCCGGCAGCCCCCGCCGGTGGCGTTCCGGGGTACCTTGTCCCACCCGCGTCCCGGTGGCATCGAGTCGCCGACGGCGGGCGTCCCCCACCGAAGCGAGGAACCGAATCATGGGATTCATGGATGGCAAGCGTGGACTGATCGTGGGCATCGCGAACGAGCGAAGCTTCGCCTACTCGATCGCCGAGAGCCTCCATCGCGAAGGCGCGGAATGTCTCTTCACCCATCTTCCGGGTGACAAGATGGAGCGTCGGATCCGTCGTTCGATCGACGCGCTGGGTATCGAGGATCCCTGGCTCCGACCGCTCGACGCCGGAAGCGACGAGGACATCGAATCGGTGTTCAAGCAGATCGGGGAGGAGTTCGGCAAGATCGACTTCCTCGTGCATTCGATCGCCTACGCGGACAAGGACTGGCTCCAGCCGGGCAAGTTCACGTCGACGCCCCGCGAGGTCTTCACGCAGGCGATGGACATCTCCGCCTACACCTACGCCGCGATGGCCAACCACGCGGCACCGCTCATGACCGAAGGCGGCTCGATGATCGCCCTGAGCTACTACGGCGCCGAGAAGGCGGTTCCGGGCTACAACGTCATGGGCGTGGCGAAGGCGGCTCTCGAAGCCACGACGCGATACCTGGCTCTGGAACTCGGCGAGAAGAACGTCCGGGTGAACTGCATCTCCGGCGGTCCGCTCCGCACGATGAGCGCGATGGCGGTCGGTGGCTTCGGCGAGATCCTCGACTGGGTCGAGCAGAAGGCGCCACTCAAGCGGAACATCGAGGGCCGGGAGGTCGGCGACTGCGCGGCGTTCCTGCTCAGCGGTCTTTCGAGCGGCATGACCGGTCAGTGCATCTACGTCGACTCGGGATACGCCACCGTCGGGCTCTGAACCCGACCTGAGGGCGTCCATCGACTCAGACGTCGAAGGGCCATCGCCCCTCGAAGTCGAGGTCCTCCGCGCGGACGATGCGGTTCCGAACCTCGCTCGCGAATTCGGCGATCCCTTCGCCGGTGACGGCGCTGATCCGGAGATCGATCCCGTCGTGGGCCGAGGGCGGCGCGTCGACCTCGAGCAGATCCGTCTTCCCTTGCACCCGAAGCACGCCTTCGGTGGGTGCGAGGTCCGCTGGCAGGCTGGCATCCTCCACATCCGGCGCCACGAGGTGGATCACCAGCATCGCCTGTCGGATCGCCTCCATCGCCGCGGCGATCGCCGCGTTCTCGATGGGGTCGTCCGTGTCTCGGAGTCCCGGGGTGTCGATCCATTCGACGACGACGCCGTCGAGTTCGAGGGAGGCGGAGACCCGATCCCGGGTGGTGCCGGGGAGATCCGAGACGATCGCCATCTCGGATCGGTGAAGGGCGTTCAGGAGTGAACTCTTGCCGGCGTTGGGGGCGCCGACGCAGGCGATGGTCACCGGGTGCAGCAGGCGATTCAGCCGACGACCGACCTCGAGTTCCCGGGCCGTGAAGGGTCCGTCGTCCCGCATGCGACGTTCGGGTTGCGCGAGCAGGAGCGGGATCGCCGCCGGACTCGAGGCCGTCGCGAGGGCGTCGAGCATCGCGACTTCAACGGCATTCGAGGCCTCCGGCCGGGTGGCCGCGGGGATCTCGTCGAGCCAGGTCACGCCGAGCGTTCGCAACGCGTCCGCGATCCGACGAACGATCAACGGGCCGCCATGGGGCATCAACTGGGCATGGGTCGCGTCGATCCGGGCCACGATTCCGTCGTCGACTCCGGCGATCCGCCGGTGGACGAGCGACGACGGGCCGCCGGCGGCGTCCTCCGACACCGCGGCGAGCACCGCGTCGAGCGTGGCTTCCGCATCCGCGGCGAGATCGATGATGGCCACGCCGCCCCGCCCGGGCGGCGACGATCTCCAGGCACGAACGCCTCGCCCCGGGCTCGCCGGATCCCGGCTCACGATCCGGCGTCTTCGGCCGCGGTCCGGTAGGCGACCGCGCACCCCCGAAGCGCGAGATCCGGGATGAGCCGGCTCACCAGCTCGTCGCCGTCGAAGATCGCTTCAGCATCCCCGCCGGTCGCGACGACCAGCGGGAATCCGCCGTAGGAGAGGGCATACGTCTCGACCAGTTTCCAGACGCCGCCGTGCACCGCGTTGTGCACGCCACGGATCATCGCATCGGTCGTGTTTCGGCCGTAGGGCTCGCCCGTCGGCTTCGCGTACTCGATGGCCGGGAGAAGGTCCGCGGAACGGGTCAGGGTGTCGAGCATCATTCGGACGCCCGGCATGATCGCGCCGCCCTGGAACACGCCCTCGCCGTCGACGAAGTCGGCCGTCACCGCCGTACCGGCATCCACCACGATGCATGCCTGCTTGAGTTCGTCCCACGCGGCGGCGGCGGTGAGCAGCCGATCGACGCCGACGATCGATTCGGGATCGAGGGCGCGGCCGATCGGAATCGGAAGATCCTTCTCGAGTTCGATGATCTCGGCGCCGAGCTGATCGACGACCAGTGAACGCATCGCCTCGGCGGTGTCCGTCCGGACCGATGCGAGCAGGACGACGAGGTCCTCCTTGGCGACGTCCCGTGACCAGTCGGTGAGCCGTTCGAGGGCGTTCTTGGGCGTGTCGGAGGAGACGCTGGCCCACTCCTCGATCCGGCCGTCGACCAGTCGTCCGACCTGGGTGCGGGTGTTGCCGATCGAGACGGCGAAGGCGGTGGACATCGGTCGATCCGTGAGGAGGGCGGTGCGGCGGACGCGACGCGGTGATCTCAGCGAGCGGCCGCGGTGGGCTCGCCGGCGATCGCCGACGCGATCGAGGCGACCAGTCTATCGAACGGGCGGCCGAGGACCGAATCCTCGGGAACCCACCCAGACGACCGTGCGGACGCGAGGATCCGAGCCGGCACGGTTTCGGGGATGTCTCGTGGATGTCTGGTGCGAGCCGAACGGTCAGCCGCCGGCTCGCGCCTCGACGATCCGGGCGATCCGCTCGGGATCGAGTTCGTTGTCCCATCGGCCGTCGACCTTGAGCGCCGAGCCGACGATCACGCCGCTCGCGGTGCGAAGCAGATCCCCGATCGACGTCGCGTCGACGCCGCTGCCGACCATCACCGGGAGAGGCGAGGCCGCGGCGGCCTCCTCGATGTCCGCGGCGGACGCGGCGTCGCCGGTATGGGCACCGGTGATGATCACGGCATCGGCGCCGGCGAAGTGCGTTCCGGAGACGAGATCCGCGATGGAGAGATCGGCGGTCAGGGCGTGGGCGGCGTGCTTCTTGCGGACGTCCGACCAGATCGCGATCCGGTCGGCGCCGATCATGCGCCGGTATCGAAGCAACGGTCCGGCGTCCGCCTCCGCGAAGATCCCTTCGTCGGCGACCGAGGCGTAGGCGAAACCCTCGGCCCGGATGAAGTCCGCCCCGGCGGCGTGGGCGACCGAAAGCGCCGCCTGATTCGCGCCGGCGAGAATCTGGACGCCGACCGGGACGTCGACCGCGTCGACCACGGCCTTCGTCGCGAGCGTCATCGACGCGACGATCTCCGGCCCGACGGTTCGAAGCAGGTAGGGGAGATCGTGCATGTTCTCGACCAGGATCGCGTCGAATCCGGCCTCGGCGAGGACCCCGGCCTCCCGGGCGGCGAGGTCGGCGATCGCGGTGGGCGAGAGGGCGTGTCGTGGCGTGCCGGGCAGGGCCCGGACATGCACCATTCCCACGGTGCGGAGGGCGCGGGAATCGAATCGGTTCGGGGAGTCGGGCATGCTTGACCTCGCATCGGCGTCCGGGTTCGTACCATCAGCGAACCGGTCCGAAGACCATTCGCCCCGAGGAGCCTACCGATGCGGTTCGAACGATGTGACGAATCAGCGGGCATTCCCGCTCGTTTCGAGCTGACCGGAGCCACCGACGTGGCCGCCACGGTCGTTCCCTCGGCCGGCATGAACCTCGTTTCGCTCGTGGTCGCCGGTCGCGAGTTGCTGCGGCTTCCGCTTCCACTCGCCGACTTCATGGCGAAGCCGAAGACCGGCGGCGTCCCGTTGCTCCACCCCTGGGCGAACCGGCTTCGTGGGGATCGGTACGGATTCCAGGGCGTCGAGGTGGATCTTGGTTCGATCGACGGATTGAAGCGCGACGGCGAAGGTCTGCCGATGCACGGCCTGCTGCTTCGGTTCGAGGACTGGAAGGTTTCGAGCGGTGACGCGACCGGCGAAGCGTGGGTGGAGGGTGCGGTCGAATGGGCGGATCATCCGGCGCTGATGAAGGCCTTTCCCTTTCCACATCGGCTTCGCATCCGCTGGGCGATTCGATCGACGCCGTCCGGGGTGGAGGCGACCTGCCTGCACGCCATCGAAGCGGACGCCGTCGACGTACCCGCGGCCTCCGGCTGGCATCCGTACCTCGCCCCCGGCGGACCCCACGACACGCTCCAGCTCGAGACGCCGAGGATGCGCCCGGTTTCGCTGGACGCGACCGGGTTGCCGGTTCGAGACGCCGCGGGTGAACTGGCCAGGCAGGATGAGGCGGATCCTTCCGGCCCGCTCGCGGCCAGGTGTTTCGACGATCTCTTCGAGACGTCGGGTGAAGGCTGGACGGCGGGGGTGATCGCGGCCGACGGCACCCGGATCGAGTTGGTCGCCGATCCGCACTGGCGATGGATGCAGGTGTACGCTCCGGAAGGCTCGGACTTCGCGTGCATCGAGCCGATGCTGTCGCCGACCGCGGGGCTTTCCGACGGTGACGTCGCCATCGTGCCGGCCGGCACGTCGCTGGAGGCGTCGTTCACGATTCGTTTCACGGCTTGATCGATCGACAGGGAGCCCACGCGGGACATGGACATGAAGCGAGGCATCGGAACACGACTCGAAGGCGGCAGGATCCTCATCACCGGCGGTGGTACCGGGATCGGCGCCGCCACCGCACGGGCCTGCGCCGATGCCGGCATGAAGGTGCTGGTCTCGGGGCGTCGCGCGGAGCCGCTCGAGCGAGTCGTCGACGAGATCTCAGGGCGGGGCGGTACCGCTTCCTTCCGGGTCGGCGACGTCGCGGCCGCGGACGAGAGCGAGGCGTTGCTCGAGGCGATGGATGCCGCCTTCGGCGGGACCGACGCGGTCTTCGCGAACGCGGGATACGGTCTGGAGAAACCGGTGCTCGCCGCGTCGGCCGAGGAGATCCGCCGGATCTTCGATGTGAATCTCGTCGCGGCGATCGATCTGATGCGGCTCACGGGTCTGCGGCTTCGCGCGGAGGAGCGACCCGGACACCTGCTCGGCTGCGCCAGCATCCTCAGCAAGTTCACCTTGCCCGACTACGGGCTCTACTCCGCGACCAAGGCGGCGCTTTCGCATGTCTGCCGATCGATGCGGTGCGAGCTCGCGAATGACGGGATCGCGGTCTCCAGCGTCCACCCGGTCACCACCCGCACCGAGTTCTTCGACGTCGCGAGCCGGGAGAGCGGCGAGGACCACGGCCCGGTCGTCGAAGACGGCGTCCCCACCCACGCCCCGAAGATGTTCGTGCAGTCGCCCGAGGTCGTCGCGAAGGCGGTCGTCCGGTGCCTCCGTCGGCCGCGGGCGGAAGTCTGGACCTCCCGGATCGGACGATTTTCCGCCGGGGTCTTCGAGATGTTCCCGCCCGTCTACGAGCAGGTGCTCCGGGCCGAGATGCGGCGGAAGCGTCGGGAAGCCGCCTCGGGGGATTGACCGAATTCAGGATCCGCGTTCCCGGGTACCCGGGCGGCGTGGGCGAAGGGCCCCGAAACCGGCAGGATCGGACGGGCGTCGGTATCTTGGCCGGTCTTCGGCATGCTCGTGCCTCGGGAAGGCCCCGAGGACTCGGAGCGCACGCCGTCCCTCGTTTTCAAGGACTTCGGTCAATGGCCATTCGAGTCGGTATCAACGGTTTCGGTCGCATCGGTCGTCTCGTCTATCGCGCGGGAATCCGCCGCGGTGGATTCGAATTCGTCGGGGTCAACGACCTCGTCCCTTCGGACAGCCTCGCGTATCTCCTCAACCACGACACGATGCACGGCCGGTTCGAGCATCCTGCGACCGCGACCGACGCCGGCTTCGACTGCCACGGCCAGTCGACCCGCTGCGTGAGCGAGCGTGATCCCGCGGCCCTGCCCTGGGGCGACATGGACGTCGACTACGTGATCGAGTCGACCGGTCTCTTCACCGCCGGCGACACCGCCGCGAAGCACATCGAAGCCGGCTGCAAGCGGGTCGTGATCTCCGCCCCGACCAAGACGCCCGACACCGTGAAGACCATGGTGTTCGGCGTGAACGACGACCAGTACGATCCGAATTCGGACACCGTGGTTTCGAACGCGAGTTGCACGACGAACTGCCTCGCCCCGATCACCAAGGTGCTCAACGACGAGTTCGGCATCGACGAGGGTCTGATGACGACCGTGCACGCGGTGACCGCCACCCAGCCGACCCAGGACGGTCCCAGCAGGAAGGACTGGCGGGGTGGCCGCAACGGCTACATGAACATCATCCCCGCGAGCACCGGCGCCGCGAAGGCCGTCGCCCTCTGCATCCCCGAGATCAAGGGCAAGCTCACCGGCATGGCCTTCCGGGTGCCGACCGCGAACGTCAGCTGCGTCGACCTCACGGTTCGAACGTCGAAGAGCACGAGTCTCGCGGCGATCAACGAGGCGATGAAGGCCGCGGCCGACGGTCCGATGAAGGGCTACCTCGGCTACACCGAGCAGGAGGTCGTCTCGAGCGACTTCATCGGCGATCCGCACAGTTCGATCTTCGACGCCGGTGCGGGCATCGAATTGAACGACCGGTTCTTCAAGGTCGTGAGCTGGTACGACAACGAAGCGGGCTACGCCAATCGCTGTCTCGACATGGTCGCGATGATGGCCGAGAAGGACGGCAAGGCCTGATCGACGCGCGAGGAGGGGGGGGGGCGTCTTCTTGACAGGTGTCCCGGCCTCGTCTAACCTCTTCGGTCCAACAACTGATTGCGGGGTAGAGCAGTCTGGTAGCTCGTCGGGCTCATAACCCGGAGGTCGCAGGTTCGAATCCTGTCCCCGCTATTCACAACGAAGCCAACCCTCTCCTTGACGGAGAGGGTTGTTTCGTCTCGGGTATCTTCGCGGCGACAAGCCAACTTGGTGCGTCGGGCCGGAACCGGGCACGCGGTGGCGTCGTAGACGATCGACCGCCGGAAGTCCGGTCGAAGAGAGTTCGAATTCAGCGGAGCGAGACGCCATGCGATGCAGACACCTGGTCCTTCTGGCCGTCCTGTCGGTACTGGCCTTGTCGTATCTACTGGCCGCCCAGGCCGCACCGGAGGAAGCTTCAGCACGTACCGCACTCATGTACGCACGCGAATGTGAGAAGCACCTTGGCCCGTTTCCGAAGTTTCGATACGAGGATGCGATCGAGATTCCGATCACTCGGAACGGCAAGCGAGTGATCGTCACGGCCGAGAACATCGGGAAGAACCTGAAGTCCTGCGACAAGCCGGCGGCTTTCGGCGCTCCGTGCCAGCTCGGCAACCGGGTCGGGCGTCATCAGGGAACAAGGGCGGATGGCTCGCCCAATCCCGACGTGGTGTTCGTGACGTTCTTTCGCGATGGCGGCCTTGGTGTCATCGGTCACGACATGAAGACCGGGGCGACGTGTTTCCTCTCCGTTCAGGATGACTTCGACCCCAGGCAGGGCCTTCCGACGCCGAACGATCCAGGCTACGACAGGGCCTGGCAACCACCGAGGGTGGT
>JAACEA010000183.1 GCA_009936695.1 Planctomycetia bacterium | reverse complement strand
CCCGACCCGCATCGGCGTCGCGTCCTGGAGATGGGTCCGCCCGGTCTTCACGACCCGGTCCCACTTCCGGGCCTTCTTTCGGAGCCCGGACGCGAGACGTTTCAGGGCCGGGATCAACGACTCCCGGATCGCGACCGCCCCGGCGATCTGCATCGCGGTCGGGAACGTGTCGTTGCTGCTCTGCCCCTGGTTGACGTGATCGTTGGGGTGGACGGGATCGCGGCTGCCGAGTCGGTTCCCGGCCTCGAGGGCGGCGAGATTCGAGAGAACCTCGTTGACGTTCATGTTCGTGCTCGTACCGGATCCCGTCTGGAAGACGTCAACCGGGAACTGTCCCGCCCACCAGTCCGCGGGACGATCGTCCTCGCCTCGAAGACCCGCCTGAAGGGTGTCGCATGCGGCCACCACGCTGCGGGCGACCTTCTTCGGAATCACGCCGAGCTCGCCGTTGACGCCGGCGCAGGCGCGCTTCAGTTCCGCGAACGCCTCGATGACCTCGGTGGGGACCGGGCGGCCCGAGACGGGGAAGTTCAGGACCGCCCGCTGGGTGCTCGCCCCGTACAGCGCGTCGGCCGGGACCGACATCTCACCCATGGTGTCCCGTTCGATCCGGGTTCGATTGGACGCGTTCCGGGGAGCGCCCTTCTTGGCGGCAGGCATGTTCGGTCTCCTGGCGGTCTCGACGGTGATGATTCGAATCGGCCCGACCACGGCACGGTGGACCGGGAATCGCAGATGGTAGCGACGAGTCGCCGATTCACGGCGGATCGATGCGATCAGCCGCCGTCGGCGACCGGCGCCGTCCCGGCGGCGTCACCCGCATCGACGAGCAGCCCCCGGGCCGCCTCCACCGTGATCCGCTGGGATTCGTCCAGGGAGTCGCCGAACCGCCGATCGACCTCGTCGAGCAGGACCCGGGCCAGCCGTGGATCCGGGGTCGCGGACGCTTCGAGGAAGGCCACCCAGGCCGAGGGTTCGGGGCGGATCTGGATCGCCTCGTCCCACGCCTCCGCGAGGACGAGTGCGTCGAAGAGATCCGGGCCGAGGGTGGAATCGGCGTCGGCGCCGAGCAGTCGAAGCTCGTTCGCGGCCTCGATGGGGCGCCCGGCCTCGATGAGCCGTTGCGCGAGCCGACGAGCCGCGGCATCGCGATCGGGCTTGGGCAGGGAATCCGACATCGCGGCCCGGACCAGCGCCGCCCGGCGGTCGTCGAATCGAACCGGCTCGTCGTCGAGCACCTCGTCCGCGGCGAGCACCTGCTCCACCGAGAGTCGTTCGAGGACTCGAGCGATCGCGAGGCCCCAGTTGAACTGGTCGGCCTCCTCCGCGTCAGCGGGTGGCCGCAGTTCGAGGAGCACCGCGAGATCTTCGGGGTCGACGACATCGGCCGACCACGCCTGCCAGGCGATTCGCCGGACTTCGGGCGTCGCGGAATTCCGGCGGAGGGCTTCACGCTGGCCTCGACCGAGGAACCCCTCCGCCGCCCCGCGGCGGACTCGGCGGTCCTCGTGACCGAGGAGACGGACGAGGGAGGGATCGCTGGGATCGACGGCCACCAGCACCACGAGGCGGGCCATCTCCGAATCACGGACCCGATCCGCGGTGGGAATGGCGGCGCGAATCTCGGCCATGCGCTCGGGTTCGAGCACCCCGGCGGCCGCGACGGTCGCGACCGCCCGCGCGCTCTGCCGGACGACTTCCGGATCGTCGCCGTCGAGGTGCCTGATCGCCAGCGGCACCACCGTGGGTCGCGGACGGTTACCGAGCAGTTCGAGCCCCGCCGCCAGCACGGCGGGATCCTCCTCATCCTGGAGCGACGCCACCATCTTCATGGCGAAGTCGTCGCCACCCACGGTTTCGAGCAGTCGCCCCGCCGTGATCCGGATCTTCGGATCGGGATCGTCGAGCGTCGAGAGCAACCCGGCTCGCAGGACCTCCGGAAGGATCCGGCCGTTTCGAAGCATGCGCTCGACCTGCGCGATCGCGGCGGCCCGAAGCGGGAGTTCATCGTCTTCGAGAAGCTCGAGAATTCGTTGATCACGATCCGATTCCGGCAACGTCGCCAGGAACCGGGCGTGGAGGTCGGCGAGTCTCGTCGCGAGGGCGTCCGCACGGGCTTCCGCCCGGGCGGCTCGACGATCCGCCCGTTCGATGCGGTCGGCCAGTTGCCCGAGCGCCTGCGAGGCGGAACCGTCGATGTTCATCCGCGTCCACCACGCCCGCCACGCCGCCGCATCCCGCCTCGAGGAGGTGTCGGACCATCGACGCAGCGCCGCATCGATCGCGATCGCGTCATCGCTCCCGGAAGAAGCCTGCTGCATCGCCTCCACCAGGATTCGAGCGGCGGTTGGATCACTGATACCACCCAGCAGCTCGAAGCCGCGAGCCCGCGCCGCCGGATCCGGCTCCCGGGTCACGAGGGCATTCAATCGCTCGATCGCGTCCGGTCCCGAGCGACCGATGATGAAGGATGCGTCTTCGCCCTCGATGCGACCGGCGATCGCGGCGCTCGTGATGCGGTCGACGATGGCATCCGAGGCCCGACCGTTCTCTCGCACGCCCTCGACCACGATCTCCCTGATGTCCGTCGACTCCGATTCCAGCGCCGTGCCGATCGCGTCGGCGGCCTCGGGTGATCCCAGCCGCGCCATCCGTTCCGCCGCACCGACGCGAAGTTCACGGGGCACGGCGGAATTGGCATAGACCGACGCGAGGTACGCGACGTCCTCGTCGACGAGTCGACTCGTCGTCGTTCCGCGCGGCGCTTCCAGCGATTCCGTCGGGGCGACCGTCGCCATCGCCGTCGCCGTCGGGACCGGCTGCGCGGGAACCGCCGAGCAGTTGACGGTGAACGCTCCGGCCAGCATCACGCCGCCTCCGATGCTCCGCCGGATCATCACGATCCGGCGCGGACGCATCGGGATCCGGGGGCGTGTCGGGTTGGCGCGGGGGGCGGACATGTGCCTCGTACTCCATTCGTTCCCGATTGGAATGCCTCGGGAACCCAGCAATTCGCGGTCTTCCAGATTATCGGGCAGCGTCTGGCCGCCGACGCTCGTCTGCGGAAGCGGTTCGACGTACTCTATTCCCGTCGTCCGTACGGCTCCTCCCTGTTCTTCGGCTTTCCCTCCTGCACGGGATCATCAAATGAGCGACTGGCACCAGTCGGAAGATCACGCCGAACGCGCCGAACGACTGCTGGCACACGGCCGCGGTCCGGAAGCGGAGCAGGAGATCCGACGAGCGATCGAGATCGATCCGGTTCGCGGTGAATGGTACGCGGCGCTCTCGTTGGTGCTCGATTCGATGGGCCGGCTCGAAGAGGCCCTCGCCTCGATGCGGCAGGCGGCCCTCCTCCTTCCCGAAGACGATCGACCGACCGCCTCCTGCGCCGAGCTCTCCCTCCGGCTCGACCGGCCCGCGGATGCCGCCGAACACGCGCGTCGGGCGATCGAGTCCCCGAATGCGGAGGAACGGGTGCACGCGATCCTGATCGCCGCCCTCCACCGGCTCGAGCGACACGACGATGCCGAGATCGCGTACTACGAAGCACAGCAGCGATACGAGGAGATGCCTTGCTGCCTCGTGGCCATGGGTGATCTGAAGGCCGAGACCGAGGCCTACGACCAGGCCAGCTGGTGCTATCGCGAGGCGATGCGCCAGGCCCCGAGCATGCCCCAGCTCCGCTCGAGAATCGCCGCGATCCTCGCCGCGACCGGTCGGCCCGAGCGAGCCCTCCAACTCCATCTCGCCGAACTTCGAGAACATCCCGCGTCGATCGAGACGCTGCTCGCGTGCGGGCGACTTCTGGTCTCGATGGACCGCCAGCCGGAAGCGGTCGATCGTTTCCGTCGCGTCCTCGAGATCGAGCCTGCCAATTTCCCGGCACACTGGGAACTCGGTCTCGCCGCCCTCACCCTTCACCGCTTCGACGAGGCCCGGGTGGAATTCGAGATCGCTCGCCGGCTCGATCCGGAGATGCCCCTCGCCCGCCGGCGACTCGCGGAAGCCCTCCTCGGGTGCGGCGAAACCGACCTCGCCCGCGTGCAGCTCGAAGATGCGGCGGATCGACTCCGTGACGACGAGTCCTTCGACGAGATGATGAGCCTCGCCTCGCTCCTCCTCGAAGTCACTTCGACCTCCAAGGCGCTTCCGATCTTCGAACGACTCGCCGAAGCCGAGCCGGAGGACCTCGAGGTCCTTCGCCGCCTCGCGGTCTGTCGATACCGCCTCGGTGATTCCGAGGGTGGTGCAGCCCTCTCGCGGCGGGTTCTCCGGCGAGCGCCCGACTGCATTCGCAGCATGCACAACCTCTCCGTCGCCGCGATGGAGGACGATCGAATCGTTTCGGCCTTCCTCTGGACCAAGCGGGGCCTTGCCGTGGCGCCGGCCGATCCGGGGCTTCGACGGCTTCGATCTCGAATCCTCACCAGGCTGGCGTGGAACTGGACCCTCGGACTTCCCGCCATGGTCCGAAGCCTTCTGAGAACGTCACTGGAACGAATCCGCTCGATCCGTGGTTCCTCAAGAAGCTGACGGAGATCCACGAGGCACCCGACGCGACGATGGAATCAAGACCCGCTCGATCCGCGACTCGAGCGTGGCCCGAGCATGAACGGCCGACAAAAAGAACCACGAGCGAGGGCCTTGGCCGTCGCTCGTGGTGTCATTCTGGACGCGGACTCGATCGTTCCCGATCGGGCTCAGAGCGTGGCGCTGGTGTAGGGCAGCAGGGCCATGTACCGGGCTCGCTTGATCGCCTGGGCCACCCGTCGCTGCTCCCGGGCCGAAGCCGCGAGACGCTTCCGGGTGTAGATCTTGCCGTTCGGCGTCATGAGACGACGAAGATCGTCGACGGACTTGTAGTCGACGTAGTGCTTGCCGTCGGTGCCGGTCTTGAGCGGGATGGTGGGAGCGGCCTGAAACTGGGTCATGGTGCTGG
>JAACEA010000182.1 GCA_009936695.1 Planctomycetia bacterium | reverse complement strand
GTTCTCGTCGGCATCCCGGGCCGCGTCCGCGAGCAGCGTGAAGTTCAGGTCGTGCTTGTCGACGAACTTCCGGTGGCTCTCGACCGAGTCGGGACTGATCCCGAACACCCGTGCCTTCACCTTCTTGAAGTCGGGAAGCTGATCCCGGAACTGGCACGCTTCCTTGGTGCAGCCGGACGTGTCGTCCTTCGGATAGAAGAAGAGGATCACCGGCGAGCCGGCGAGATCCTTGAGCGCGTGCTTTTCACCATCCTGATCGGGGAGGGTGAATGCGGGAGCCTTCCTACCGACTTCGATCAGGGACATGGCGCGAGCCTCCGGTTGACGGTTGCGGGATGGTGTACGAGAGCCGGAACGATCCACCCGATCAGGCGAGATCGTCCTTGCGGTAATCGAGGTCGGGCGGGCGGCAGACGTGATCCTCGAGATACGGGGATCGGAAGCAGCCGACCCAGCGATCGGGTTCGATCTCGTAGAGCACGTACTCGTCGCGACCCGGGACGAGCTCGGGCATGGTGTCTTCGGGCGGATCGGGCCACCAGGGAATGATCCCCTTCTCGAATCCGGGCAACACCTTGAACTGCTCCGCATCGCCCACCACCTCTTCCACGGTGGTGAGACGGTGCTTCACCTCCCCGAGTCGCGGGATCGAATTGAAGAGCCCGCGGGTGTATGGATGCAGCGGACGATCGAAGAGATCGTAGACCTTGGCGTACTCGACGACCCGCCCGGCGTACATCACGCAGACCACGTCGGCGTTCTCCGCGACGACGCCGAGGTTGTGGGTGATCAACATGATCCCCATCTCCTTGGTCCGCTGCAGATTGCGAAGCAGTTCGAGGATCTGGGCCTGGATCGTGACGTCGAGCGCGGTGGTCGGTTCGTCCGCGAGCAGCAGGGTCGGATCGCAGGCGAGGGCCATCGCGATCATCACCCGCTGTCGCATGCCACCGGAGAACTGGTGCGGGTAGTCGTTGAGCCGCGCCTGCGGATTCGGAATCCCGACGTCGTCCATCGCCTTGACCGCGATGTCGGCCGCCTGCGAGCGATCGACCTTCTGGTGAAGGAGCACCGCCTCCATGATCTGGTCGCCGATGGTGTAGACCGGGTTCAGGCTGGTCATCGGCTCCTGGAAGATCATCGCGATGTCCTTGCCGCGGATCCCCAGCATCTTCTTCTCGTCGTACTGCAGGACGTCCTCGCCCTTGTAACGGATGCTGCCACGATCGAAACGACCGGGCGGCCTCGGAATGAGCTGCATGGAACTCATCGCCGTGACGCTCTTGCCGCAACCGGACTCCCCCACCACCGCCAGCGTCTGCCGCGGGTGGATGGTCATGCTGACGCCCGCGACGGCCTGGATCCTCGGACCCGCGGGATCGGAGCTGTTCTGGAAGCTCACCGCGAGATCCCGGACCTCGAGCAACGGCGCTCCGGCTTTCTTGTCCTCGGACATCAGTGGGCCGCCTTCCGCATCTTCGGATCGATCGCGTCGCGGAAGTTCTCCCCGAGCACGTTGTACGCCAGCACCGTCAGGAAGATCGCGACCCCGGGAAACACCGCCATCCACCAGAGGAAGACGCCGGTCTCACCGGTGGTGAGCGACAGCAGCTTGCCCCACGAGGACTGCCCGTAGGGACCGAGTCCGAGGTAGCTCAGGGTCGCCTCGGCGATGATCGCCGCCGCGATGCCGAAGGAGGCCTGGACGAGCACCGGGGTGATGCCGTTGGGAAGCATGTGCCGGAAGAGCGTCGAATGGAGCGGCAATCCGACCGCCCGACAGCTCTGCACGAAGTCCTGGTTTCGAAGCTTGAGGAACTCGGCGCGGATGAATCGGGCCGAACCCGTCCAGGTCACGCATCCGATGATCGCCATCATCACGTAGGTGTTCCGCGGCAGCGCCGACGCGGCGACGATGAGCAGGAAGAGCACCGGAATCGCCATGAAGATCTCGACGACCCGCGAAAGCACCAGGTCGACCCAGCCACCGAAGTAGCCCATCAGGGAGCCGATCACGATTCCGATGACCACCGAGATCCCGGTGGAGACCAGGCCGATCGAGATCGAGAGGCGACAGGCGTGCATCATCTGGGTCAGGACGTCCCGGCCGATGGGATCCGTTCCGAGATGGAAGTCCCGGCGTCCGTAGGAATCGTCGGACCGGGCTTCGGCATCCTGCACGAATCCGATCCGCTCCCCGACCTTGTCGCGAAGCTCCTCGCTCGCATCCACGATCATGATCTTCGAGTTCCGACTCGCCGCCTCGATGTCGGTGACGATCGCGATGGCCGAGTCCGCGGCCGCGGTCGCCTTCGACGCATCGCCCTCGTCGATTCCGGCCCGGTAGACCTGGAGGTGGGTGGAGAGCTCGAGGAACCGGGCGACATACGCGTCCGACATGCCCGCCGCGACGAGCGCCGCCTCCATCGCCCGGTCGCCCGACGCCACGAACTCGACGAGATTCGACCTCTCGTCGGTGCTGATGGCGAGCCCCTCGATCCGAGGGGAGACGTTGAACACCACGGTACGGATGAAGAAGGCGATGCCGTCGTCGACCTGCTCCTCCGCGACCATCAGGTAGGCGTTCGAGACGGTGGTGGTCGGGCGACGCGAGTAGAAGATCGCTTCCGACTGGGTCGGCGACCACGGGACCACGGTGTAGATGTTGTCCATCGTCCCGTCCCGCTCGCCACGGACGAATCGCTCGGGCGTCACGACCGGCTGGACCCAGCGATCGGCACAGATGACGCCGGTGAGCAGGAGGAGAATCGCGGAAACCACGAACTTCGCCGACACCCCGCGGACGGGAACCAGCCAGAAGAGACAGAGCAGGACCGCGGCCGAGACCGCGAAGGAGACGGTCCAGGGCAGCCAGGACGCGGAGAGGACCTCCGCATCGCTGTCGGCGATGAGGTACTGCACGAACGCGATCAACACCACCACCGAACCCGCCATCGCCGTGAAGGCGCACACCAGTCCGAGCCGCCACTGTCGCGTCGCTCGCAACGGAAGCAACAGCAGGATCGGGACGAACACCCCGCCGATCAGAAGCAGGATGTCGGTCGAGGTCAGGGACTCGAGCAACGGCGACCAGGAACGGAGGATCTCGCCGTCCTCGCCCCGCTGGATGGTCCAGATCGGGAGCCCGTTGGCGAGCACCGGCGCGAAGATCGCGAAGAATCCGATGAAGCCGATCCAGAGAAGGCCGAACTGCGCGCCACGACGTTCCACGACGCGGCTCCAGGCATCGGCCCAGAAGGGCTTCGCCTTCGACGCACCGACCCCCCGCATCACGTCGATGCCGCTGATCGTCTTTTCGGAATCTTGCTTCGAGGAAGTCATCGAGTGGGGCGTTTCCGGATCAATCGAAGGTGACGCGGGGATCGGCCGCGGCATAGAGGACGTCGGCGAGGAGGAGCGCGACGAGGTTGAGCACCGCGATCATGAACACGTTGGCGAGAATGACGTCGCGATCGAGGTTGAAGATCGCCCCGAGGATCAGCGAGCCCATGCCGGGAATGCTGAAGATCCGTTCCACCACGACCGATCCCGCGAGCATCGCGGGGAAGACCAGCACGAAGATCGTGATGACCGGAAGCAGGCTGTTGCGGAAGACGTGGTACCACTTCACATCGTGATCGGAGACGCCCTTGGCCCGGGCGGTCCGAACGAAGTCCATGGTGTAGGTGTCGAGCATCGCCGCACGGGTCTGCTTGGCGAGGACCGCCCAGCCGCCGTACACCAGGCAGATCACCGGAAGCACCATGTGCCACGCGGTGTCGAGCATGTAGCCGATCTCGAAACGATCGCCGTTCCAACCCGGCAGGAACGCCATGTCGTCGGCGTCGTTGGAGTGCAGCCCGGATACCGGGAAAAGCCCGAGGTACTGGTCGTCCGCGAGGAATCCGATCGCGAGGACCCCCGCCCACACCACCGGAATCGACCAGAAGATCACGAAGATGCTGCCCGAGATCTTGTCGAAGAGGCGATTGTGACGCGCCGCGGCCTGCATGCCGAACGGGACCGCGACCAGGTAGATGATCGGAATGGCGGCGATGTTCAGGAGCAGGGTCACCGGAAGCGCTTCGGCGATGAGGTCGAGGACCGGCCGCCCGAGAGTGAAACTCTTTCCGAAATCGGGCCAGTCGAGGGAGACCACGTCTCCGGCGCCCACGCCGGCCTGGGGGTACGGGCCGCGCTCGAAGGCCTCGTTCACGCGGGCCAGCGACGCCACCGCCTCGGCCCGCTTCTCGACCGTGTCGCGGTAGGCGTCGACCACCGTGTCCCATTCGGGCACCGTGGTCTCCGGGGTCATCTTCGCGAGCCCCGGGTAGTCGATCAGGTTGCCGTCCCCGACCACCGCGTTGAACTTCGATCGAACCGACTCCGCCGCGATCCTCGAGGCGATCTTCTCGTCGACGCCTTCGCCGACCAGGCGGTCGCGTTCGACGCTCATCGCCCGATCGGAATCCGCGGCCGCGTAGTTCGCGATCGCGCTGGCGAGGGATCGGGTCGACATCAGATACTCGGCCCGGGCCCGCAGATAGACCTTGTTCGAGTCCTTGTACTCCGGGATCGCCGCGGGATCGCGCCCGACCGCGAGCCCCTCGGACCGACGCAGCTTCGCCGCCGCCTCGGCCGCGACCACCGCCGCCACGCGGGCGGCGTCGGCATCGTCGGCCACGGCGAGGTTTCGCGCCTCCGCGTTGGAGACGAGATCCCCGGGCACCTCGTAGTCATCACCGAACCAGTCTGCGCCGATCGGGAGTTCCTTGACGCTTCGCGGTGGCAATTCGAGATCGCCCGCGTAGTTCCGCATCGACCGACGTCCGAACTTGACCGGCGAGATCCTCGCCAGCCAGCGGCCGTACTGGACCACCGGATGATCGTCGAGTCCGTACCGATCCTCGATGTAGAGGAGCTGGAGACTCGCCTTGCTGTCCGCGTCCACGTTGCCACCCGCGGCACGCAGCGCTGCGCCGATCCCGCCGGGCGCGAGCGCCAGCAGCATGAACACGAGAAAGGTGATCCCAAGCAAGGTGGGAATCATCAGGAACAGGCGGCGCACTATGTAGCCGAGCATCGGTCAGCGAGTTCCTTCTGTCGTGGTCACCGGAGTGGATTCCTGCCTGGTCGAAGGGTGCCGGTTCATTCGGCGACGCGGAAGAACTCGCCGGGCTGCAGCCCGATGGGGTAGGTCTGCACGTTGCCGACGTCGCGGTTGATGAAGCGGATCCAGGGCGACACGCGGATGAAGGTGTAGGGCTGCTCGTCGTGGACGACCGAGTGGAAGTCGTGCCAGACCAGCATCCGCTCGTCGCGGCTCATGGTGCCCCGCCCCTGGTCGATCAGGTCGCTGGCGTCCTGGCTGTCCCACTGGATGAAGTTGTCACCCTGGTCGAGGATCGAGGAGTTGTGCCAGATCTGTCGCGGATCGGACTCGGGGGCGTTGGCGCTCCAACCCATGATCATCGCGTCGAAGTCACGCCGCTTGAGCATGTCGGAGTAGAACGACCAGTCGACCACCCGCGGCTCGCAGACGATCCCGATCTCCGAGCACTGGGCGACGAGGCAGCTGATGATCCGCTCCGAGGTCTCGCCCGAGTTGGTGATGGTGAACTGGAACTTGAAGGGCGTCCCCTTCGAGAAGTACTCGTCGTCGTTCTGATACTCGAGGATGCCGTCACCATCGAGATCCTCCCAGCCCGCCTCCTTGAGAAGCGCCTTGGACTGATCGAGGTCGTACGGCCACGGTTCGATGTCGGGGTTCGAGCTCGGGGCGCTGGGGCTGCTCGGGCCGGTCGAGACCACGCCCACACCCGCGTAGATGTTCCGGATCATCTGCTCGCGGTCGAGGAGCATGGTCATCGCACGTCGAACCCGCTTGTCGTGGAACGGTGTCCACTCGCCGTCCGGCGGGCCGCCTCGACGACCGCACTGCCATCCGATGAAGGAGTAGCCGGATCGCATGTTGACCCACTTGTAGATCGCGTTGCTGCGGAGGAAATCGCTGTCCTTTCGGAGTTCCGCATACTGCGAGGAGGACGGCGTCAGCATGTCGCCGTCCCCGTTCCGGAATCCGACCAGCGCCGCGGTGGGCTCGGTGATGACCTTGAACCGCATGCTCGCGAGCGACGGCTTCTTCTCACCCCAGTACCGCTCGTTCCGGACCACGACGACGTCCTCGCCGGGCGACCACTGGTTCTCGACGTCCATCACTTCCAGTCGGAAGGGACCGGATCCCACCAGCAGTCCCGTGGACTGGTTGATCTCCGACTCCTCGAGCGCGCCGTAGACGTGCTTGGGAAGCACCGCGATCCCGAGGGTGTAGTCGAGGTTGGTGAAGACCGCCTTGTTGAAGACGAACTCCACCGTCCGATCGTCGACGATGTCGACCTTCTCGATCATGTCCAGGGTCGAACGCGATCGCTCGGCTTCGATCCGGGTGTTCTTGATGAAGTCCTCGACCGTCCAGCGGACGTCCTCGGAGGTGACCGGCGTCCCGTCGCTGAAGGTCGCGCGGGGGGTCAGGTGCACCCGGAGCCACATGCCGTCGGGATCGAACTGCCAGGCATCCGCGAGGACGCCTTCGATCGCGAGTGTCTCGGAGTTGTACGCCCCCAGCGGCTCGACGACCTGATCGAGAATCCGGCGGCTGTAGACGTCGCCGGAGAGATAGGGCGTGATTCGGGGAAGCTGCGCCCCGAAGATCTCGGTGAACTCGCCTCCAGCGGCGTAGCCGGGAATCGACTCGGGATTCGTGGTGAATCGGGGAATCTCCTGCCACGCGATCTCGACGCCGGGCCGCGCCCAGGCGGAGTCGCGGACGTCCCCGTCGGCCGACGCGTCCGCGGCGGCGGCGCCTCCACCCATCGGATCCACGGCTGGAGCCGGTGCGGCGGTGCCCGAGGCTGCGACCCCGGTCACGTGCACGTTGATCGGACGAGATGCGATGGCCGTCTTCAGTTCGGCCAGTTCTCGACGCATGTCATCGATGCCGGCGGATCCCCCGCCATCCCCCGATCGCTCGATGTCGCTCATCTTGCTCTCGAGCTTCTGCATCTCCCGCCAGAGGCGGTCGCCCGCCTGCATCGAGAGGAAGGCCAGAAGGCCCACCACGCCGACCAGGAGAAAAAGCATCGAATCCTTGAAGGTGAATCGGTTCTGCATCTGAAGGGGGCTTCCAGGGGGTCGGCGGCCTTCCGGCACGCCTCGGTACGAGGCCGGACATCGGGCCCGGACGGTACAGGCTACGTGGAGCCGTGGGTTGGATCAAACCTCGCCTTGAGCCGGTCCCCGATCAGGTTCAGACTGACGAGGGTGATCGCGATGAAGACGCAGGGCCAGACCAGGAGCCACCAGCGACTCCGGACCGTGTTGAGTTCGGAAAGACCGGTGCTTGCAAGGTTCCCCCAGCTCGGGAGCGGCTCTTCGACCCCGATTCCGAGGAAACTCAGGAAACTCTCCGAGAGAATCGCCGCCGGGACCGCAAGGGTCCCGTAGACCACGATCGGTCCGACCAGGTTCGGCAGGAGGTGCCGGAAGAACTGGCGGCCCGCCCCCATCCCCTGGG
>JAACEA010000181.1 GCA_009936695.1 Planctomycetia bacterium | reverse complement strand
GTCCGTCGAGGCGACGAGATTCGACGCATCGAGCCGTCCCTCGGCGTACAGGTCGAGCAGTTCCGCGGGCACCCCCACGTCGAGGCCGGCGCGATCGTACAGGCGGACGACCTGACGGCGGACCTCGTCCTCGAGCCGGCCACCGCTTCCGCCGGGACTCGATCCCGGGCCGATCAGTCGACTTCGTACCGCCACGTCGATGCCCTGGTCGCGATCGAGCACCACGATCGGCGCGCGTTCGGGAGACAGGGATGCGGGCAGGCCGCCATCCATTCCGAGGAGTTCGTTCACGAAGCGTCGAGCGATCTCGGGGGCGGCGGTCACGCCATCGCGGCGGGTTCCCGTGGCGATCCACAGTCCCGGCACGCTCGTCCGGCCGAGCAACGGGAACCCGTCGGCGCCGATCGGTCGATGCCCGGTCACCATTCGGCACTCGGCGTGGCGCAGATCCGAGGATATCTCGTCCATCGCCGATTGCAGGACGAGGTGAAGTGATCCGAGCCGAGCGTGTTCCCGAGCTTCGAAGGACACCACGTTGGTCGCTCCGAGGTAGAAGCGATCGGATCCGATGGGCACGTGGTAGACGCCGAGCCCGGCGCCGCGGTTGGGCGTTCGGAGCACCTCGTCCGGCGTGGTCACCTCGGGCGTCGCGCGACATCGAAGGCCGACCCCGGTTCCGTGCAGGACCCGCGGTACGCGACCGTCGAGTTCGGGAATCCTCCGGATCAGTTCATCGCTGGCGGCACCAGCGGCCACGATGATTCGTTCCGCTCGAACGTCCGGCCCGTGTTCGAATCGGATGATCCCGTCATGGACGGACTCCGCGCGACCGTCGATTCGTTCGATCTCAAGCGGAGTGGCGGCCTCGTCGAGCAGATTCATCACCGCGAAGGCGTCGACGGCGCCGTCACCGGGAATGCGGACGCCGCGAGAGGCCCGAAGGTGGGCGGCCGGCCGGTACCCGCGGAGATCCTTCGGATCGACGAGCTCGTGGTCCGCCTCGTCGCGGCGAAGGGCTTCGAGGATCGCGTCGAAGTTCGGCGGATCGAATCCGCTGATGTTCGGGTTGTCGAGCACCACCGTGCCACGGCGGATCGGAGGCGGCTCGAGGCCGGCGATCGCGGCGAGTCCGTCGAGCCACTCGGGCCAGTCCGCGACCGCGGATCGGATCAGGTCGAACTTCGCGCGGCCCGCGGCGTGCCGGAACGTGGTCGCTTCGACCTCGGAATGCGATGCGAGCATGATTCCCGCGGCCAGGGAGGCGGAACCGGGACGCCGTCGGGGACCGATCACCGCGACTCGGGCATCCGGAACGCGGCGTCGATGTTCGATCGCGATCGACATCGCGACCACGCCGTTGCCGACGATCGCGAGATCGACCGCATCGGCGGAGGCGTCGGGTTGTCGGGAATCCGAATTCACACCCGGATCCTCCCAGATCCACGTTCGATGTGAAGCCGGCTCAATCTTCGGCCGGCACCACCCGGGGCGATCCCTGCGCCGTGGCGTGCGCCGCGTTCGGGGATTCGTCGTGAAGCCAGGGGCCCTGCTGGACGTCGAGATGGAGCAGCAGCACGGTGTCGTCGTCGACGACGTGGCGACGATCGGGCTCGATCGTCTCGCCGGTGTAGCGAGCCACCGACGAGAGCCGGAATTCGTCGATTCGCCCATCGAAGTTGGAGGTCGCTCGGCCATTCGAGTCGACGTCCGCACCGATCAGCAGCGGGAACCGGTTTCGGGTCCGCTTCCCGGCGCCGGGTCGTCGCGCGACCAGCCGGCCGTCGAAGTACAGGCGAACCTCCTCGCCGTCGAAGACTCCGGCGAGGTGGTGCCATTCACCGGTCGAGATCCGATCGGTCGCCTCCGCGGAGACGTAGGTTCCGTCGAGGTGGATCCAGAACGAGGGAATCCCATCCATGATGAACAGCCCGAACTCGCTGTTCTCGGTACGGGTCGTCAGGCCGACCCGCTTCCCGAGGGTGTCGGGTTCGAACCAGGCTTCGAGGGTGCACGGGCCGTCGGGAAGGTCGTATCCGCCGGGTTCCACGCGAAGCGCGTCGTCGCGGCCGTCGAAGTCGAGGGCGTGTTCGCGTTCGGGTCGCGGCGGTGTGGGGAGGTCGGCCCGGACCGGAAGTTCCAGGGTGCGGGTCGGAATGGCGTACCGCCGGTTGCTGCCGAGGTAGTCCGCGTCGATGGCGATGGCCGGCGGCGTCCAGACGTCGTCGATGGCGTCGACCCGGCCGCTCGCCTCGAAGATGAACCGTCCCGACGCGCCGGGGTCGATCGTCGCATGAGCGTGATCGGGAACGAATCGCCAGCGACGGTCGGGGGAGTCGGGAACCAGGGTGAACTCCACCGATCTGCCGGTGGGATTGGACATCGAGACTTCGATCCTCCCCGTGCCGGCTCCCGTTTCGTCGATCCGGAGTTCGCCGTCCAGCGCGGGCGTCGACCGAGCCAGCCGTGCGGTCTCGTTGGAGACGGTCGCGGTGATGTCGCGGACGTCCAGCGTCTCACCGACCGGAATGGCGGCGAGGGCGATTCCGTCCGGACGAACTGTCACGTGATGGAACTGATGGAGGTACCCCGCTTCGGGAACGAGGCCCGACTGCCCGCCGCCGACCGTCGCGAGCGTCACGTACTCGATGCCGTCCCGCGGTCCGTCGTACCGCATCCGGTGGATGTGACCCGCGAACACCGCGCGGACGTTCCCGGCTTCGGCCAGCACCGGATGGACGCGTTCCCAGTCGTCGCCGTAGTTGCCGCCGATCCAGCGTGGGTGGTGGAGGAACACGAAGACGTCCTTCTTGTCCTTCGCGCTCGCGAGGGTCGTCTTCAACCAGGCGAGCTGTTCCGGACTCATTCGTTGGGACGCCGGCTTGCTGAAGTTCCGCTCGCCGGTCTTCGGATCGGCTTCGTCGGTGTAGAGCACGATGAACCGTCGGTCCTTGTGGTCGAAGGCGTACCACAGCGGACCGAAGTGCATCTCGTAGTTCGCTTCATGCTCGTTCGCCGGTCGATCGGGTCCGCGCCAGTAGACGTCGTGATTCCCCGCCACCGGGAACCAGGGACAGAGAAGCCCGTCCATGATGCCCCGGAACTCCCGCATCTCATCCATCCAGGGACCTTCGGTGCCGTAGCCCTGGATCAGGTCGCCGACCGTCATCACCAGATCGGGTTCGTAGAGATTCGTGTCGGCGACCGCCTCGGCGAGGATCTTCACCCCATCCGCCGGACCGCCGGTGCGGTCTCCGAACACCACGAAGGTGAAGGTCTCGTCTTCGGCGGGAAGGTCGAGGGTACGCCCTTCGCGATCGGTGATGAAGCGATCCGGTGCGGGTGTCGCCGGGTGTTTCGGTCGCTCGATCGGCGGATCGGCGTTTCCCGAGCCGGCGAACAGGCCGGTCGACAGGGTGGCGAACAGGAGGATGGTGTTGATCTGGTACGGCATGAACCCATTGCACGCGAGTTCGTGGTGATCACGCAACCGCATTCCATGGGTTTTCCCGTGTGATCAAGCCTTGATCTCGCGAATGTGGGGTGTTTCCGGTCCGGCTCAGAACGCGAGCGAGAACGTGATGCCCATCGCGAGATTCTGAAAGCTCTTCGCGTCGAAGTCGGACCCGGAACCCGACTCGCCGTTCAGGTCCGTGGTGCCGGCGTATCGCACGTTCAGACCGAGCGAGGCCCGGCTCGAGAGCGACCAGGAGAGATCGAGCCCGAACTGATACCGGAAGGCCCAGCCATTCGATGAGGAACCGCCCACGTCGACCCCGCCCGGGAACCGCGGATCGAGCACGCGGACATCGTCGACCTCGAGATCCGAGTACTGCCCGCCGAATCCTGCGAGAAGGCCGAGCGCCATCGTGTCGCTCAGATCGAACCGGTACAGGAGGTTCGCGACGATCGGAACCTGGTAGAGATCGCCGCTTCCTCCGGTGACCGTGCCCGCCAGCATGGGGTTCGCGGCGCTCGCGAACTGTCCCGAGATCGATTCGACGGCGTTGATCGTGATGCCGGTCATCACCTCGATGCTCCATCCGCTCGACGCGCCGAGTGGCAGGCCGATGCCGAATTCGAGATCGACCCCGGGATCGAAGTCGATCTCGACGTTCGAGAAGCTCGATTGGGCGACACCGGAGGCGGTCCGAACCCTGGCGAAGTTGACGCCGGCATCCACGCGAAGATGAAGACCGAGCGCATCCGTCTCCGGCACGGGGTCCGCGTCGACGGAAATCGCGGGGTCGTCGTCGAGAAACGCGCCGGTCTCGGCGCCG
>JAACEA010000180.1 GCA_009936695.1 Planctomycetia bacterium | reverse complement strand
GGGATCTCACCCGGACCTACCACCGGGGCACGGAAGCGATCACCCCCCTCGACGGGCTCGATCTCGACATGGATGCGGGACGCTTCGTCGCGTTGATGGGACCGTCGGGTTCCGGAAAGACGACGCTGCTCAACCTGCTCGCCGGCATCGACCGGCCCACCCGCGGCTCGCTGGTGATCGACGGCCGACCCATCCACGAACTCGCCCGAGGCCCGCTCGCCCGGTGGCGGAGCGAATCGGTCGGGTACATCTTCCAGCTGTACAACCTCGTGCCCGTCCTCTCCGCGTACGAGAACGTGGAACTGCCGCTGCTTCTCCATCCGATCTCTCGTCGCGAACGACACCGGCGGGTCGCCGCGGCCCTCGATCTCGTGGGCATCGCCGATCGAAGCGACCACCATCCGAGGCAGCTCTCGGGCGGGCAGGAGCAGCGGGTCGCGATCGCGCGGGCCATCGTCACGGACCCGACGCTGATCCTCGCCGACGAGCCGACCGGGGACCTCGATCGCGAGAGCGCGACGACGATCATGGATCTCCTCGCCCGACTGAATCGCGACCTCGGACGCACCATCGTGATGGTGACCCATGATCCGAAGACCACCGAGTGGTGCGACACGGTGCTCCATCTGGAGAAGGGTCGACTCGTGGAGTCCGAGACCCCCACCATCGCGGCCGGAACGGAGACCATCGCATGAAGCAATCCCTCGCAGTCATTCCCACCGTCTGGCGTCAGATCGTGCGCACGCCCGTCCGGACCCTGCTCACGGTGAGCGGCATCGCGGTCGCGATGTTCCTCTTCACCAGCGTCGAAGCGATGCGGGCGGGGGTGGACGATGCGACCCAGGCGTCCGCCGAGGATGCGACGCTCGTCGTCTATCGCGAGAATCGCTTCTGCCCCTTCACCAGTCGGCTGCCGCAGTTCTACGGCGACCGGATCGAACGGATCGAGGGCGTGAGCGCGGTGATTCCGATGCAGATCCTCGTCTCCAACTGCCGGGCCAGCCTCGACGTGGTCACGTTCCGAGGCGTTCCGACGGACGACCTCGAATCGACCCTCGGCGAAGCGGGCCGGCTCGTGGAGGGCACGCCGGAGGACTGGCGTCGTCGCGGCGACGCGGCGGTCGTGGGCGAGTCGCTCGCCGCCCGAAGGGGCGTTTCGGTGGGTGACCGGTTCAGCGCCGCCGGCGTGACGGTCTACGTCGCCGGCATCCTCGAGAGCGAACGGGCCCAGGATCGGAACGTCGCCTACGTGCAGCTTCCGTTCCTGCAGGAGACCGTCACCCGCGGCGGCACCGGGGGGATCGTGACCCAGTTCAACGTCACCGTCGACACGCCCGCCCGCATGGAGGAGATCGCGGCCATCATCGACGCCGAGTTCAAGCATGACGAGCATCCGACCAGCACCTGGCCGGAGAAGGCCTTCGTCGGCCGGGCGGTCCGGGACGTGGTGGAGCTCGTGAGCTTCGCGGGCTGGGTCGGATGGGCGTCCCTCGCCGCGGTGCTCGCCCTGATCGCGAACGCGATCATCCTGGCGATGCGGGATCGAATCCGCGATCAGGCGGTCCTGCAGACGCTCGGATACACGGGCGGACTGCTTGCATGGATGGTGCTCCTCGAGGGCGCGATCCTCGGTGCCGCGGGCGGCGTGATCGGCGGCGTGGCCTCGACCGTCCTGATCTCCTTCGGACGGTTCAGCATGACGATGGAGGGGGTCAACGTCGAGATCGTCAACGATCCGCGACTCGCGATGATCGGGGCCGGAATCGCGATCATCCTCGGCCTGCTCGCCGGTGCGGTTCCCGCGGTGCGTGCGGCACGGAGCGAGATCACGGAAGGACTGCGGGCGATCTGATCGCCCCGAGGACACGACCATGCAAGGACTTCCATTCGAATACGCCGTTCGGAACATGACCCGGAATCCGGTCCGCCTGCTTCTCAGCGCTGGTGGCTGCGGCCTCGTCGTCCTGCTGGTGATGGCCGCAGGCGGATTCGTCACTGGAATGCAGCAATCGCTCCGCACCAGTGGTTCTCCGAACAACGTGATGTTGATCGGGGCCGGCAGCGAGGAGAGCGTGGAACGCAGCGAGATCCCCATGCGCACGACCGGGATCGCGGCGTCCGGAATCCGCGGCGTCGAACGCATCGCCGGCGTCGACGCGGTCTCCCCCGAGATCCACTTCGCGATCCCGGTGCTCCTCGACGGAGACGTCGAGGAGGACACCATCAACATGATCTTCCGAGGCGTCACGCCGGCGGCGTTCCTCGTGCATCGTGAAGCACGACTCACGGCGGGACGACTCCCGGCGAATGGAAGCGACGAGATCGCGGTCGGCGCGCTCGCCGCCCGGGGGCTCGGTTGGGAACGCCCGGAGGACGCGCTCGGCGCCAGGCTGACCGTGGACGACCGCCCCTTCACGATCGTGGGCCTGCTCGAGGCGGACGGTGGCGTCATCGAGGGTGAGATCTGGATGCCGCTCTCGGATCTGCTGATCGTCGCGAAACGAGACACGCTCTCCTGCGTCGTGATCAGGCTCGACTCCGAGAACATGACGTCCGCGAACGGTTTCGCGGCGACTCGGATCGATCTGGAACTCGTGGCCCTCCGGGAGAGCGACTACTACGCGTCCCTCGCCGCCTTCTTCACGCCCATCCGACTCATGGTCATCGTGACCGCGATCCTCGTCGCGACGGGCGGGGTGATCGGAGGCTTGAACACGACCTATGCCGCATTCGCGAGTCGCGTCCGCGAGATCGGAACGCTGCAGACCCTCGGCTACACCCGTCCGGCGATCGTCCGAAGTCTCGTCCTCGAATCG
>JAACEA010000179.1 GCA_009936695.1 Planctomycetia bacterium | reverse complement strand
GGCCTCCGGATCGTGATCGTCGTGCCCGACGGCGTGCAGCACGCCGTGCACCACGTAGAGAAGAAGCTCGTGCATGACATCGTGCTGGAACGAAGCGACTCGCCGGGACGCCTCGTCGAGACAGGCCAGGAGATCGATCTCGAGCCCGTCACCCGTTTCCGACACGAACGTCAGCACGTCGGTGGGCCCGGACACGCGGCTGAAACGCTCGTGCGCGACCGACATCTCGGCGTCGTCGACGATCAGAACCGTGCACCGTTCGATTCTCTTGTCCTGCTCGGCGGAGACGCGATGGATCACCGCCCCGGCCCGGTCGCGGATCCACGCCAGGTCGACGGTCTCCCCGCCGGACGCCGAACACCGGACCTCGACGATCGCCGCCGACGAATTCGCCGGGATCCCGCCAGGGGATCCCGGTTCCGGAGGGTCGGGTTCGGCGGCGGGCTCGGGCGCCGATCCGCCATCGGTATCACCGTCGGCATGCATCGTCGTTCAAGCTCCCGCCGTGACCGTGACCGGAATGAACTGGGGCTTCACACGAGCCTCGAATTCCCCGCGGTACTTGTTGACGATCGTGCGCACCGCCCAGTTGTTTCCGTCCGCGAGACCGCAGATCGTGGTTCCGGGCGTGAGCCCCATCGAACCGGCGACCTCGAGCAGCAGATCCAGATCCTTCGTGGTCCCCGCGCCGCGTTCGATGCGGGTGAGAAGCTTCAGGATCCAGCCGGAACCTTCGCGGCACGGGGTGCACTGGCCGCACGATTCGTTCTTGAAGAAACGAGCGATGTTCCGGGCGACCGCCACCATGTCGGTGTCTTCATCGAAGACGGTGGGACACGCGGTGCCGAGTCCGAGGACGTCGAAACGACCGATGTCGAAGTCCATCGGGGCGTCGAACTGGTCCGGGCCGAGCACGCCCATCGAGACGCCGCCGGCGATCGCCCCCTTGAACCGCTTGCCGTTTCGCATTCCCTGGCAGTGCTTCTCCACCAGTTCGCGGAGCGGGATGCCGAGATCGCACTCGTAGACGCCAGGTCGCTCGACGTGGCCTGACACGCCCATCAGCTTGGTGCCGTAGCTGGGCGGGCCACCGGTGGCGCTTTCGCAGCCGTGCCCCTTCCACCACTCGACCCCGTGTTCGATGATCGGAACCACCGCGGCCAGCGTCTCGACGTTGTTCACGATGGTCGGCCGACCGAACAGGCCCTTCACCGCCGGGAACGGCGGCTTGATCCGGGGCCAGCCGCGCTTGCCTTCGACCGCTTCAAGCAGTCCCGTCTCCTCGCCGCAGATGTAGGCGCCGGCACCGCGGTGGAGATGACAGTCCACCGCGAAGTCGGTCTTGCCCTTGAGCAGCCCCTGCTTGCCGAAGACGCCGTGTTCATAGGCTTCCTCGATCGCACGCTGCATCACCTTCGCCTGGTGGTGGTACTCGCCGCGGATGAAGAAGTACGCGGTGTCCAGCCGGCAGGCGTAGCAGGCGATCGCGATGCCTTCGAGCACGAGGTGCGGATCGAAGTCGCAGAGCAGGCGATCCTTGAAGGTCCCGGGCTCGGCTTCATCACAGTTGACCGCGAGGTAACGCCGACCGCCGTCGGCCTCGGGGAGGAACGACCACTTCAGTCCCGCCGGGAACCCCGCGCCGCCGCGGCCGCGAAGCACGGCGCCCTTCACCTCCTCGACGATCTCCTCGGGCTTGCGATCGAGCGCCTTCTCGAGATTGGCGTAACCACCCGTGCGGACGAACTCCTCCAGACCGACGGTGCGGCGATCCTTGGGATCGCCCCAGGGGTGGGTGGGGATTCGCTTGGTGAGGACTGGCTCGTTCATGGGCATTCTGGGGATCTCGAATTCGGGGCCTTGGTTCGCGTCGTGCTGGTTCGCGTCGTTCGGGGGATTCGTTCAGGAATCGGTTCTGGAGTCGGAGTTCGTCTCGTCCGGGGAATCGACCTCCGGCTTCGGCGGTCGGTCAGCGGGCATTTCAACCTCTTCGATCGTGGTTCGGCGGAGCACCACGTCACCTCGTCGTTCCGTCTCGACCTCGCGGCGGACCTCGGTGACCTTCGGCGCAGAAGGATCCGTCCGGATCCCCTTCGCGACGTGCCCGACGAACTCGCCGAGCGAACGCATGATCGACTTCGGTTCCTGACCGCTCATTCGGGTTCAGTGCTCCGATCCGCCGTCACCGACCTGCCTCGCCTCGGCGATCAGGCGATCGATGGTGGGAATGTCGAGATTCTCATGGAGGGTCTCGTTGAACAGCGCCACCGGGGCGGTGTCGCAGGATCCCAGACACTCCATCGCCAGCAGCGAGAAGAGGCCGTCTTCCGTGGTCTCATGCGGGTCGATGCCGAGTTCGTCCCGGACGTGGTCGAGCAGCGCCTGGTGGCCGCAGACCTCGCAGGCGATCGACTGGCAGATCCCGATGACGCACTTGCCGACGGGCTCGACCGTGTACTCCTCGTAGAAACTGACGGTGTCGAGAACCTCGGCGGGCGGGATCTGGAGAAAGGTCGCGAGCTCGATCATCGCCTGATAGGGAACGTGGCGATACTCGTGCTGGACCTCGTGGAGGATCGGCATGAGCGCGCCGTGCCGGGTCTCGTAACGGGGAATGATCTCGGCGGTCCATCGAGCCTTCATGGCTTCGGTGCACCACGGCTCGTCTCGCCGCTCGATCTTGGCGTTTCCGGAATCTACGATCTTCCAGGACATCGATTGACCTCTTGCGACCCGACCGACGAACGGGCGGGGTTGGGGTTCGGTGCGATCAGCGGTCCAGTTCGGCCGCGATGACGTTGAGGGATCCGAGCACGGCCACCACGTCGCTCACGAGGTGCCCCTCGATGAGCTTGGCGAACACCGAGTAGTTGACGAAGGAGGGCGGACGCGTCCGGACGCGGGTCGGATACTTCGTGCCGTTCGCGACGATGTAGTAGCCGAGCTCCCCGTTGGGACTCTCCACGGCGCCGTACAGCTCGCCGATCGGGGCGTCGACGCCGCGATTGTGCATCAGCAGTTCGAAGAGCTGGATGGTCCCTTCGATGGACCCGTAGACCTCACCCTTCTCGGGGATGCGGGCCTTCGAGTCGGCGAGGGTGTCGATGGGCCCGGACGGAATGTCATCGATGAGCTGCTCGATGATCCGCACGGACTGTCGGAGCTCCTCGAGCCGGACCAGGTAGCGGGAGAAGGAGTCGCCGTCGGTCGAGATCGGCACGTCGAACTTCACCGCTTCCGCACCGCGGCCGTCCCAGTTGTCGGCGTAGCACAGGTACGGATCCGACTTGCGGATGTCCCGGGTCAGGCCGCTCGCGCGGCCCACGGGGCCGGAGAGGCTCCATGCCATCGCGTCCTCGCGACTGATGGTTCCGACGCCCCGGAGCCGGTCGTTGAAGATCCGGTTCCGGTTCAGGCACGCTTCGAGATCACGCTGCGCATTGGGGAGGCGGGTGTGGATGAACTCCTTGACCATCCGCTTGAACACCTCGTCATCGTCGATGTCCCGCCACGCCCCGCCGAGCCGGGTCCAATCGGGATGGAACCGCTGCCCGGAGAGGTATTCGACGATGTCGTAGATGAATTCCCGCTCGTTGAACCCGTAGAGGAAGCCGGTGAAGGCCCCGAGGTCGAGCGCCGCCGCACCGATGGACAGGAGGTGATCCTGGATCCGGGCGAGCTCCGCCATGATCGTCCGCACGACCTTGCATCGCGGCGTCACGTCGATGTCGAAGAGCTGCTCGCAGACCGTGTGCCACGCGATGTCGTTGCCGATCGGGGACACGTAGTTCATCCGGCTCACGGTGCACACGTACTGGTTGTAGTCGTGATGCTCGCCCAGCTTCTCGAAGCCGGAATGGAGGTAGCCGATGTGGGGCGTGCAGCGTGCCACCCGCTCGCCGTCGAGCTCCAGCACCAGTCGGAGCGTGGTGTGGGTCGCCGGGTGCTGCGGACCGAAGTTCAGGACCCACCGGTCGGGGGCCTGGACGTGGTCCTTCAGGTAGTCGGTGTTCTCGATGTCGAGGCCGTAGACCTCGTCAGGTTTCATCGTGTAGGGCATGGATCGGGCCCGAAGGAGACGGACCGCGCTCGGCGATCCGGAAAAGGGTGTGACGTGGCATGAGTATAGATGCGAGCGGGGGTTCGAGACGGGGTTTGAGGGCCATTCCGACCCCCCGAACGCCCTTTTCCGAGCGTCGCGAGCCGCCGGCCGAACCGGACCACCTGAAATCACGCGCGGAACACCGCCCCGAGCTTCTTTCCGAGGAGCAGGCTGGCCCCCGCGAGGGTGCAGGCGAGGAGCAACATGGCCCAGGTTCCCATCGCCGATGCGATTCCCGGACCGTCTCCAAGGCGTTCGAAGAGGACGTAGATCGCCTTGGTGATCGGATAGTCCGCCTCTCGCTGGGCGAGGATCAGGCTGTCGCTGACCTCAAGCATCGAGAAGCTGAAGGCGAGCAGCGCCCCCGCCACCAGGTTGGCCGCCACCAGCGGGAGGACCACGCGGCGAAGAACGGTCAATCGTCCGGCACCGAGCCCGCGCGCGGCCTCTTCGAGATCGACCGGGGTCTGTTCGAGACCTGCGACCGTGGATCGGACCACGTAGGGAAGTCGCCGCACCGCGTAGGCCACGATCAGGAGGGGGATCGGATTGGGGTTCGCACCGAGGATGTCCGCCGCCCAGCGAAGCGGGCCGTCATCGAGGGACGCGAGCGTCGATGCGGGCAGAATCGGCCCCAGCACGGCGGCGATCCAACCCGGCATCGCCCCCTGGAACGGCCACTCGAGGGTCATGGCGACGTATCCGAACGCCATCACCAGGCCCGGCACCGCGAGCGGAAGCATGCACAGGGCGTCGAGCAGGCCTCGGCCCCGAAGCGTGGTCCGCACGATGACCCGGGCGGCGATGACGCCGACCACCAGATCGAGCAGCACCGCGATCGACGCGAGGAAGAGGCTGATCCGAATGGACCCGAGCGCCAGTGGATGGGTCAGGGCCTCGGCGTAGTTGTGGAGCGTGAACGCCCGGGGAAGGATCGACTGGTACCACTGGCCTTCGACGGAGAGGCTCGCGAGGATCACGCCGACGTGCGGCATCGAGGCGATGCCGATCACGGTGCCGAAGAGCAGTGCGGCGAGGATGCCCGCCACCGGGCCGAGCCGAGCCGAGGAATCGGCCCGCGACGCCTTGGCGCTCGCGGCGACGCCCTTGACGCCCGGCAGCACCCGGCCGAGCACGTAGAAGAGCGTCGCGGTCGACAACATCACCACGGTCAGCGCGAACGGCTCGGCACTGGTCTCCATCTGCTTGAGCCCGTCGAAGATCTGGACGGGGGTGACCTGCCGGAACTCGAACATCAACGGCGTTCCGAGTTCGGTGAAGCTCCAGATGAAGGTGATCGTGCAACCCGCGAACAACCCCGGCCGGACGAGCGGAAGCGTGATCCGCCGGAAACGGGTCCAGGCGGACGCACCGGCATCCCGGCCGGCCTCGTCGAGGGCCGGATCGAGATTCGAAAGGGCCGCGAGCAGGTTGAGGTAGATGATCGGGTAGAGGTGGAGCGCCTCGACGATGATCACCCCGAACAATCCGCCGTCACCGAGGACGTCGATCGGCGCGTCGATCAGCCCCAGATCGGTGAGCAGCGCGTTCAGCGAACCGGATCGCCCGAGCAGGTGGCGAACGCCGATCGCCCCGACGAACGGCGGCAGGATCAGCGGAATCAGCACGAGGGCGCCGAACAGCGCCTTCCCCGGGAACTCGTGACGGGCTCCGACCATCGCCAGCGGCATCGAGATCAGGATCGAGAGGATCGTCGTCGCGGTGGCGATCAGGAGCGCGTTGAACAGGCCCCAGCGGAGATTCTCGTCGCGGAAGACGTCCAGCACGTGGTAGAAGGTGTAGCCACCGTCGACCGAGGTGAAACCACCCCGGACGGTGAGCCAGATCGGGTAGACCAGCACGATCCCGAGCAGTCCGATGAGCCCGTAGAGGGAGATGTACTTGCCGAGGGAGTTCGAACGCATGCTCCGCGGAGTCTACGCGGATTCGCGACGCGCTTGCGGAGCGATCGACCGGCTCACCCCGTCCAGAGGGCGAGCAGGGCGCCGATATCGCCGCCCCCGACCGATCCGTCGCCGTCGATGTCCGCCTCGGGATCGGTGGTCCCCCATCGCGAGAGCAGCACGCCGAAGTCGGCTCCATCGACCCGACCGTCGTGGTTGAGATCGCCCGGTCCGAACGCCGCCGGCGACGGAATCCACCAGGCGATCACCGCCCGCGTCGAGACCGAATTCCCGTCGACCCGGCTCAACCGGACCGCGTAGTCCCCGGGTGCGAGCCCGCGAACGTGGATCAGTTCGACGTTGTCGACGGCGCTGTTGCTTCGAACGTTGCCGCTGGCGAAGACCCCTGCATCGCTCCCCACCATCGACTCGGGGACCCCGTCCACGATCCGAAGCAGTTCGAGATCGAGATTCGGATGCGTGGCGGTCGCGAAGTTCGAGGCGACGATCCGATTCCAGGTGACGAGGATTCCGATCTCCTCCGCGACCTCGTCGATCGAGAACCGGTGCCAGAGCACCTCGCCGTTCGACATCGACTCGAAGTCCCAACCCGGGCCGGACATCGTCACCACGGGGTTGTTGTCGGCGGCACCGGGCTGCTCGAGGCCCGTGTAGATCGCGTGGGCCCGGTCGATGTCGACGAGTCCCGCGCCGTAGACCTCGTCGATCGGCCTCGAAGTCGATCCGCGCTGCGAGCCCTTCGACGCCGGAGCGTTGGTCCAGTCCTCGTTCCGGGACGCCCCCGCCAGCAACACCGCCTTGATCACCTGGGGGAGATCGGCGATCGAATTCCCCGAGAGTTCCGGCGTCACGTCGTGCGTCTCGTAGAGGAGTGCGGCGCAACCCGCGACGACCGGGGTCGCGAAACTCGTGAAGTCCCCGGGCGCCACGAGCTCGGGCTTCATCCGCCCCTGCTGTTCCGTGCCGGGGCCGGTGTCGGATTCGGCATGGTCACCATCGGCCCTGCCCACCGAGATCCCGTGATGCATGCCCGCGAGGAGCGGCGGCGAGGCGCTGCCGGCGCCGTTGTTGACACCCACCACCCACAACGTCTTGAAGGTGTTCGCGGCGAAGTCCGCACGCCGCAGGAGGTTGATGTCGGCCGACGTCCCGCCGCTCGCGATCCAGCTGTGGTTGAAGATCCTCGCCCCACCCGGGGGGTTGTCCGGAAGCGAACTCGAACCGTACCGGAGATGCCCCGAGCCGATGAAGTCGTTGACCTCGAACAGATTGACCGTGGGAATCCCCGGCGCGACTCCATCTTCGTTTCCGTACAACGCGAAGCCCACCCTCGACGCATGCACGCTCGACGCCGTGGATCCGCTCCGTTCGATGAAGTCGATCCCGTTGAATCTCGGATCCCCCTGGTTCGGGGAGTAGCCGGGGTCCAGTGCCTCCGTCTGCACGACGACCACGCCGGCGCCGGTCGGCAGATCCTCGCCGAGCCTCGCGGCGAGGTCGAAGTACCCGATGTCCTCGAGCACGTCGGCAGCGAGCAACGGGGTCGCCGAAGCCACGACGGCGGCGACGGCGAAGGGGCGGATGCGGCGGATCTTCATGACGGGTGGACTCCGGAGGATCGGACGACCGGGGGACGTCCTCAACTCTAGCCCTCGAAAGACCGCGATCCACTCCTCGGTCCGGAAACCCGACCGAAGTGGCGGCGTCGTTCGACCTGGTCGGTTTTCGCGGGCGATCGCCGCGGCTCAGTCGCCGGCGGCGTCGCGACGAACCAGCAGTTCCACCCGGGCGTCTTCACCGCTGCGGGTGTCGAGACCGAGTTGAGCCCGTCGGGGCTCGCTGGTTCCGCTGATCTGGACCCGGATCCGACTCGCCGGAATACCGGCCGCCTCGAGGCGTTCGACGACGATGCTCGCCCTCGCCCAGGCGATCTGCCGGCCTTCGCCCGGGCGATTGAACGCTTCGGGTTCCGACGCATGCCCACGGACCTCGATGATGTTGCGACGCCCCGCCTGGGAGGCCGCGAACTCCTTGATGATCGAATCCGACTGCGGCGACATGGTCAACGACTTGAACCCGAACGGGACGTCGGTGCCCTCCCCGAAGTAGTCGATGTCGCGCGGGGAACGGACATCCCGCTCGCGACCCCTGACCCCGGCGGTGTTCGCTTCCCCGGCGCCTCGCTTGCGAATCGCCTCGAGGACGCGTGCATCCTTCGGATCGTCGGGATCGAGCGGATTGTGGAAAGCCCGACGGACCGCCTCGATGAGTTCGGGATCGATGTCCTGGACCTCCATCGCGGCGCCTTCGGACTCCTCGCCTCCGCCACCGGCGTTTCCGCCCTTGGGCTGCACGTTCAGCGCGAAGAGGATCACGAAGAAGCCCATCAGCAGCATGACCATGTCGGCGAAGGAGATCAGCCACTCGGGGGCCCCGGCCTCCTCCTCCTCCTCGTGGCCTCCACCGCCGTGACCGCCGACGTGCCCGCCTGAATGCTTTTCGTGTTCGTCGGACATCTGATTTCCGTTCCCCGTCGATCAGGCCGCGAGCTTGAGACCGCCTCGTCCCGACTGCGGGACGAACGCGAGCATCTTCTCGGTGGTGGTTCTCGGGTTGTCGCCCGCCTGGATGCTCATGATGCCCTGGAGCATCATCTCCTTGGCGAGGATCTCTTCGCCGGAGCGAAGCGACAGCTTGTCGCCGATCGGGCCGGCGATGGCGTTCGCGAGCACGGTTCCGTACATCGTCGCCGTCACCGCGACCGCGAGCATGCCGCCCAGCTCCTCGATGCTCCCACCGAGCGAGCCGAACATGCCGATCTGTCCGATCAGCGTCGCCGCCAGTCCGTAGCCCGGACCGTAGAGCTTGATCAGATCGAAGAACTTCTTGCCGGCCTTGTGCCGCTCCTGCATGGCCATCACCTCGAGCCGCAGGGTCGTCTCGACGATCGCCTCGTCGGTGCCGTCGACCGCCATCTTCAGGCCCTGGGCGAGGAAGGGGTCCGCGACGTCCTCGATCTCGCTTTCGAGGGCGAGGATGCCGTCCCGACGCGCCTTGTCGCTGAGGGTCGCCATCAGGGTCACGGTCTCGCCGTTGGAGACGGCCGGTTCCCGCATGAAAGCCTTGATGTATCCGGGAACCTGCTTGAGCTTGTCCATCGGCATCGCCATGAACAACACGCTGATCGTGCCGCCGAACACCATGATGACGCCCTTGAGCGACCAGAACATCATGATGTTGCCGCCGTGGGCCAGCACGAGCACGATCGTGCCGACGATCACGACCACACCGAGGATTGTTCCGATCAGGCTTGCCTTGTCCATGGCTCGATCAACCTCCTGCAGCGGGTGGTCCACGATCGGTGGACACGCCGCTTGGAGGACGATCGGTCCGAATGCAAGCGTTCTTGACGCGAGTCGGGATCTCGGCGGATCGCCCGTGCGGGTCGTACCGATGCCGTCGATGAAAACCCCATCAGGGGTTCGTTCTTATCGGAGATGCCCGACCAGACGGATCGAAGGATGTGCGAGGGGATCCGGCGGTGAAGGACTTTCGAGCCCGTTCAGTCGGAGGCGGCGGCCGCCACCATCGATTCCGGCCGCGCCTCGATGCGCTTCAAGGCCGCGGCCGGCCTGAACGAGACGGTGCTGGAGGCGGGGATGACGAGCGTCTCTCCGGTGCGGGGATTGCGACCGGGCCTCGCCTCGCGATGCTTGCGTTCGAAGGTACCGAAGCCGGCGAGGGTCACCGAACCGTCCCGCTCCACGCCCTCGAGCACCGCGTCGAGCACCGCTCGGACCGCCTTTTCCGCGTTGACCCGGGGGCCACCGAGGTCGGCGGCGATGAGTTCGACGAGATCACCCTTGTTCATTCGACGATTCCTTGTTCAACGTCGTCGAGGAATCTCATCGTCCTGGACGGGACCGGAACATAGTCCCGAGCCGCTCCCCGGTCGAGAATCCGATTCCGCGACCGGGGATCCGCGGTGGACATCCGTTCGAGGTTGCGGATCCCGTCGAGGGACCGTAGGCGGCTGCGGAGATGTCGTCTGCTAGCATCGGGCCCCGATGATCTCCACCCCCCGAACGCCTGAAACACCACTCGTCGTCCGGACCGAACATCTCGATCCCGAGGCGGAAGCCTGGATCGCGGAGCGATGCGCCTTCGCGGTGGCGACGCCGGGCGACGAGACGTTCGACGCCCTCGCGGATCGGATCGTCGGCCTCGTGGTTCGGACCTACACCGACGTCGATTCCGCGCTGCTCGATCGCCT
>JAACEA010000178.1 GCA_009936695.1 Planctomycetia bacterium | reverse complement strand
TCGACCGAGGCTCGCCCCTTCTGGTACCGGCCCTCGAGTTCGATCGTCACCTGGGTGCCGTGGCCGTCGGCGAAGAGCGAATCATCCTCCGGATGCTCGGTCTCGCTGATCACCTCTGCACGGTTCCGCGCGGTGTCCATCTTGAGCACCACCTCGTGCGCCGGGCGCCGACGTCCGGTCTTGGAGATGATCAAGACCGGCTGGCCCGTGGTCATCAATCCATACATGCCCGCAGCGGAGATTCCGATCCCCTGCTGCCCGCGGCTCATCTTCATCCGATGGAACTTCGAGCCGTAGAGCAGCTTGCCGAAGATGTTCTCGATCTGCTTGCGGACGATTCCGGGTCCGTTGTCCCGGATCGTGACCTTGAATCGAGTCTCATCGAGCTGGAGGAGCTCGACGGTGATGCTCGGCAGGATCCCGCCCTCCTCGCAGGCATCGAGGGCGTTGTCGACCGCCTCCTTCACCGTGGTGAGGAGCGCCTTGCGGGGGTTGTCGAAACCAAGCAGGTGACGATTCTTGGCGAAAAACTCGCTGACCGAGATCTCGCGTTGCCGGGAGGCCATCTGCTCGGCGGTGGCCCGACCTCCGGCTCGCTTCGCGGACGATTTCTTCGAGGATCCGGGTGGGGTCACGGTGGTGGGCATTCCGTTGCTCTCGAGGCGACACCGGGCGACGGCCCGGGACGATCGTGCTCCGCTCGCCGAACGGACGGCTCGCGTGGAGGTTTGGCCGGCTTCCTGCCGTTCCGTTCGGAAACTACCGCATTCCGGCCTCCCCGTGGCGATTCACGACGAGTTTCCCCCCACGATCGATGGTCGATCCGCTATCTTTCCCGACCCCCCGCGGCCGTGCCGCGATTCAGCCGAGCACCGTCACGATCGGCGATCCCCAGTCCTCATCCCGTGGAGAGATCATGGAAACCACCCTCATCATCCTGAAGCCCGACGCCGTCCAGCGTGGCCTCATGGGTCGGATCATCAGCCGCTTCGAGGACAAGGGCCTCCAGGTCGTCGGCGCGAAGTTCATGCAGATCAGCGACGAGCTTGCCGCGACCCACTACGCCGACCACCGCGAGAAGCCCTTCTATCCGGGGCTCGTCGGCTTCATGACCTCCTCCCCGGTGCTCGTGCTGGCCCTCCGCGGCAACGGCGCGATCGCCGTCTGTCGCTCGATGATGGGCGCGACCTTCGGGTTCAAGGCCGATGCGGGCACGATCCGGGGGGATTTCGGCGTCTCGAGCTCCTTCAACCTCATTCACGGCAGCGACAGTCCCGAGGCGGCAGCACGAGAACTGGGCCTGTTCTTCAATGACGGCGAGGTCCTCGACTGGTCGCCGGCCGGTGCCTGCTGGGTCTACGACATGTCCTCGGGCTCGCCCGAGTGAGCTGATCCGCCTCCTGCGGAGGACGAATCGACTCGACCGGATCGAAGGCCGGACCGCGAATCTCGCGGTCCGGCCTTTTTCTCACGATGTTCGAAACACCCCCTCGATCCCCGTTGAGATCCACTCCGAGGGGGTCACGCTCCAGAATCGCGTGCTTTCGCCGCGAAGGAGCATGCAACCGGGTGGCCCTGTCCACGAATAAACCGAGGATCGATCAGGTCGGAATCCGAACCCGGCCCGTCGACGAAGCGTAAGGACGACGGCTTCATCGCCGTCACCTCGCAGGGCTTCCCGCCTCGATTCAGGATGACCGAGGCAGCTCTGTTTCCGGTGCGTTCCCGGCTCTGCACCAGCCGAGGATGGCCCGGGGTGGCACATCTCAGGGGGTGCTTCGGCCGTTCGCGGCCCAGCAATCACGACCATGCCACGACTCACCCACTCGAATCCGTCGACCACCCGGAATTCACCACTCGATCGCGTCCGCACCCGGTCGCGTTCCTCGGTGGGGCCTGTCTCCGCGGGACAGAAGTCCGTCGGCGAGACGGGCCGCATCGGTCGCCGCAAGGGACGTGGGAATACCGAGGAGCTTCGGCGCCTCTCGCGCCGCGAAGAGTCACTGCTTGCTCGCGTGCTCGAGAAGGAGATCGACTACATCGACGCGGAGATCTTCCACGAAGCGGACGCCGAGACGGAAATCTTCGGCCTCGACGACGTCGAGCGGCCGGACGTCACCTGGTACCGCCCGTTGATGGAGGACCTCATCCCCGCTCGCGGGCGGGTCGACACCCCGAAGGCGGGCAAGTCGCTCGTCCTCTCCGGCGCTCAGGAACGAATCCTCTTCCTCAAGTTCAACTACGCACGGTTTCGAATGCGGGGCGTGCAGATGGAGATCGGCACCCGTCGCCCCGATCTCGCCGAGGCCCGCGCGATTCTCCACTGGCACGGCATCGCCGCGTCGTTCCGCGAGCAGATCGCGGAAACCAATCTCGCCCTCGTGCTCGCGATGGCGAAGCGGGTCCGCATCATGGACGGGGAGTTCGCGGATGTGGTGAGCGAGGGCAACATGGCACTCATGCGCTCGGTCGACAAGTTCGACTGCGAGCGTGGCTTCAAGTTCAGCACCTACGCCTGCCGTGCGATCCTGAAGGCGTTCAGCCGTCACGGCATGAAGAGCACCAGGCATCGCCAGCGATTCGTCACCGACTTCGACCCGGCGTTCGAGCGATCGGACCACCTCGAGACGCGACGGGCCGAGTACGTCGCGGATTCCGCAGCCGAAGTACGACACCTGATGGACACCAATGAGGCGGAACTCACCGCCGTGGAGCAGACGGTGATCGGGCATCGCTTCGGGGTCGGTGTCGACGATGTGACCAACACACTTACGCTGGAACAGGTCGGCCAGATCATCGGCGTGACCAAGGAACGCGTCCGGCAGATTCAGAACAAGGCGCTGGAAAAGCTCCGGACGACGATCGAGGATCTGAACCCGGCCGACGCCCGGATCCCTTCGACGAAGAACTGACCTCCGCGGACATCCACTCGAACCGCCCCGACGCGACACCCGCGCCCGGGGCGGTTTCTTCGTCCTGCACGCTGCACGCGGTTCAGTTCACCTGCCGTGTTCGCTTCAGGGCTCGATCACGGCGGGCCAGCGCCGGGACGGCCACGAGCGTGGTGCAGAGATGCATGATCGCGAATCCACAGATGACCGCGACGTACTCGGAATGTGATGACCGACCGGACCCGAGAAGGTGGAGAAGCAGCCCCGCCATCGAGACGCCCACCAGGAATCCGATGTCTCCGGCCGCGCGAAAGCCGCCCATGCCGAACAAGCCGCCATGCAGACGATCGAGCAGGGCGAGCGAGGTCGGAAGCAGAGTTGCGCCGCCGACGCCGAGCAGGAGCATCGTCTGAATCAACGAAGGCAGGTCATCGGCGGCGAGCGGAAGCATGAAGAGGCCCGCCGCGAACGCGATGCCGCCGATCGTCCGGATTCGAAGATCACCGAATCGATCGCTCACCCAACCCGCCGGAATCGCGCCGAGTCCCATCATCAGCAGCACCGACCCGATCAGTCGACCACGGATCGAGGGATCCAGATCGATCGCTTCGGCGAGGAAGAGCCCGAGCGTTCCCGTCAAGAGACCACCCGCAGCACGATCGGCGGAGGCCATGAGAAGGAGCGGCCAGAGGGGTGCCCGCGACGGGGCGGTCGAGGTCTCGATCACCGCCGGCGCCGAAGGCGCCACGGACTTGGCGTCGACGCGACGAAGTCGATGACGTCCGAGGAAGGCGACGACGCCCGCGAGGAAGCAGGCGGAGGCACCGATCAGATAGACGGCTCGCGCCGCATCCCCGGTGCCATCGTCCGCCCGAGCGATCTGACCGCCGAGGATCGCCCCGCCACCGAGGGCGATGCTGAGCAGCGCGGCGCCGACACCGAAACGAAGTCCGGCCGCCCGAGCCCTGCCGGACTGACCGACGAGATCGAAGACGACTGCGAACACCACGACATCCGCGACACCCTCGACGCCGCGCAGCACGATCGTCGGCCAGAATCCGATCGGAAGCCACATCGCCGCCAGGAGCAGACCGTCCATGATCG
>JAACEA010000177.1 GCA_009936695.1 Planctomycetia bacterium | reverse complement strand
TTGACCCCCACCACCACCCGATCGCCGGCTTCCATCTCCTGGCCGACTCGATAGCTCGCTTCGGCGATCGCCCGCCGGAAGTACCCCTTGTGGATTCCGGAGACGACCCCACCCATGTCGTCGATCGTCGAGATGATCTCGTCGGCATCGGCCTCCATGCGGTCGGTGAGCGCCTCGACGAACCACGAACCGCCGAGCGGATCGACGGTCCGGTGCACTCCGGTCTCGTGGGCGAGGATCTGCTGGGTCCGCAACGCGACCCGGACCGCGGTCTCGGTCGGCAGTCCCAGCGTCTCGTCCATCGAATCGGTGTGCAGGCTCTGGCAGCCCCCCAGCACCCCCGCCATCGCCTGGTAGGCGACCCGGATCACGTTGTTGAGCGGCTGCTGTTCGGTGAGCGAGCAACCCGCGGTCTGCACGTGCGTCCGCATCCACCACGATCGTTCGTTCTTCGCACCGAATCGCTCCTTCATCGCCTTCGCCCAGATCCGGCGGGCGGCCCGGAGCTTGCAGATCTCCTCGAAGAACTCGTTGTGGCTGTTGAAGAAGAAGGACAGCCGCGGCGCGAAGAGATCGACGTCGAGTCCGCGGGACATCGCGGCTTCGACGTATTCCATGCCGTCGCGGAGGGTGAACGCGAGTTCCTGGGTCGCGGTCGATCCGGATTCGCGGATGTGGTATCCGGAGATCGAGACCGAGTTCCAGCGCGGCACGTGCTTCGCGGCGTACTCGATGGTGTCCACCACCAGCTTCACGCTCGCCTCGGGCGGGTAGATGAACTCGTTCTGACTGTGGAACTCCTTCAGAATGTCGTTCTGCAGCGTGCCGCCGAGATCCTTCCAGTCGATCCCGCGTTCCCGGGCCATGCCCAGATACATCGCCCAGATCACGCACGCCGGACCGTTGATGGTCTGACTCACCGTGACGTCACCGACCGGGATGTCCGCGTACAGGCGATGCATGTCGTCGATGGTGTCGATCGCGACGCCGCATCGACCGACTTCGCCGGAGGAAAGCGGGGCGTCCGAGTCCCGGCCCATCAGCGTCGGAAGGGCGAAGGCGGTGGAGAGCCCGGTGTTCGCCTTGGTGCCGGTGGCATTCTCGAGGAGGTACTTGAATCGAGCGTTCGTGTCGTCCGCCGAGCCGAAGCCCGCGAACTGTCGCATCGTCCAAAGCCGGGACCGGTACATCGTGGGATGCACGCCTCGGGTGAAGGGGTACTCACCGGGCGTCGCGATCCTCGCGTCGGCGCGGCTGGGATCCTTGGGATCCGTCGTCGGAACGGAACCCGGACCGTAGAGGCCGTCGATCTCGTAGCCCGAGAGCGAGACGGTCTCGGGGTCCGGACGATCGGGTGAGGACTGACCAGCGGCGTTCGAAGGGTTCAGGGTGCTCATGGTTGCTCGTACGAAGGTTTGAAGAGGCTCCTGCATGATATCGGCAGCGGGGCCCGGATTCCTATCAACCGTGGTTCCGCGCGGTTTTCGTCTCCGATTCCCGTCACGAATGAATGGACGACGCCTACCGTGGATCGTGCAGGTGGTTCCCGGGGATGTTTCCGGACGACCTGAGGTCGAGCGAGAGGTTCATTCCCGGGGTTCGGGGCCTGCCATGGCTCCGATGGAGCCTGCTCATGTCATCGATTGCGCCCTCTCGCCGCCCGATCCTCATCGCCATCGGGGTCCTCGCCTGTCACGGCACCCCCACCGCGGCGGATCTTCCGCCGTCGGGAAGCGTGTCGCCGCCCGAGTCGATCGAGGGCGCAACCTTCGGAAACAGGCTCGATCTCGAGGGCGAATGGCTCGCGATCGGCGCCGACCGGGACGCTCACCTGGCCGAACCCGGGACCGTGCACGTCTATCGACGCGAGGGCGACGCCTGGGCCCATCGACAGGTGCTCGTCGCCCCGGACGCGGCGGCCGGAGACCACTTCGGTCTTCCCGTGACCATCCGGGAGGACGTGATGGTCGTCGGCGCTCCCGGTGACGACGATCTCGGATTCTGGTCGGGTGCCGCCTACGTGTTCCGACTTCTGGACGAGACCTGGACGTTCGAGGCGAAACTGCTTCCCCCGGTCGCGGAGAATTCGAACGCGCTCTTCGGCCTGTCCGTCTGTTTCGGGCGTTCGAACGACGAGATCGTCGTCGGCGCCTACCTCGAATCGATCGAGGAGGACGCGGAAGGCGGCGTCTGGATCTTCCATCGGGAGGCGGAGGGATGGGTGGCACGGCAGCGACTCGGCCTCCCCGGACCGCACGTCGCGGCGTACTTCGGACGATCCGTGGCGGCGAGGGGCGACCTGCTCGCGATCGGCACGTCCGGACTCGTCGGGCAGGCCGGATTCCGACACGGAGGCGTGGCCCTGCATCGTCCCGTCGGCGATCTGTGGGAGCTCGACACGATGTTGATCCCGGCGCAGCCGGAGCCCTATCAGGTCTTTGGAGAGTGGATCGATCTCGCGGGCGATCGGCTCGTCGTCGGCGCGCCCTTCGAAGACGCCTTCGGGGTCGACGTCGGCGCCGTGCACGCCTACCGGATCATCGGCGGGCAGCCATGGTTCGACCGACTGATCGGCCCCGAGGACCCGACGGGAATCAAGGGCTTCGGATTTCCCTGCACCCTTTCCGCGGACGGCGACCGGCTCTACGCCGGAGGCTATGCCTCCGAGGTGGACGGCATGATCGAGGCGGGAAGCGGATGGATCCTCGAACACGACGATCTCGAGTGGGGTCCCGCGGTTCGCCTGCGGCCCGAAGCGGCCGAGGCTTCGGCCTTCTTCGGCATCGGCGCGGCCCTCGACACCGATCGGATCCTCGTCTCCGCGCCCCGCGCCGATGCGGGCGGCCTCGATGCAGGCCAGGTCCTCGAGTTTCCGCTCCCGGACTGCGACGGCAACGGCCGACTCGATGCGGCGGAGATCCTCGAAGGCGGGGTGGGCGACAGCGACGGGGACGGCATCCCCGACGCATGCGAACTGCTTGCCGGCGACGTCGACGGCGACGGCGTGGTCAACGGCGTCGATCTCGGCCACTTCAACTCCCTCTGGGGGACCGACGGGAGCGACGGCGGCGACTTCAACGGCGACGGCATCGTCGACGGCGGCGACCTGGCGATCCTGCTGGGCAACTGGGCCTACTAGCGGGCCGGGTCGCGGGACCGCGGGCCGCACTCCGTCACCGGCTGTGGTCGTAGACCCCGTGTCCGGACTTGTCGCCGAGTCGGCCGGCGGTCACCAGCTGCCGGAGCAGCGGGCAGGGGAAGAACTTCTGGTCGCCCAGCTCCCGGTAGAGCACCATCATGATGTCGTGGCAGACGTCGAGGCCGATGAAGTCGGCGAGCCGAAGCGGCCCCATCGGGAAGTTGCAACCCAGCTTCATGATCTCGTCGATCGCCTCGGGCTCGGCCACACCCTCCATCCAGGCGAGGAAGGCCTCGTTGATGAGCGGCATGAGGACGCGATTGGAGACGAAGCCGGCGCGATCGTTGGCGGGAATCGGCGTCTTGCCCATCCGCTCGGCGAGCGCCACCGTCCGGGCGACGGTCTCTTCACTCGTCGCGAGTCCCTTGATGACCTCGACCAGCTTCATCACCGGAACCGGATTGAAGAAGTGCATGCCGACGACACGATCCGCGGCATCACCCGTCGCGGTCGCGATCCGCGTGATGGAGATCGAGCTGGTGTTCGTCGCGAGCACCGCGTGCTCGGGAAACGTCGCCCGCATCGATTGGAAGATCTTCGCCTTGACCTCGGGATTCTCGGTGGCCGCTTCCACCGCCCAGTCCGCGACCCCGGCGTCTGCCATGTCGCCGACGTAACTGATGCGCGCGAGTGCCGCGTCCATCTCCGCCTGTGTCATGCGTTCCTTCTGGACGTTCCGTCCGAGGACCTTCGCGTGGTAGGCCTTCGCCCGCTCCAGCTGCTCGGTCGAGACGTCGACCTGGAAGGCGTCGATGCCGCTGGTGGCGGCGATGAGGGCGATGCCGGAACCCATGGTTCCGGCGCCGATGACGGCGATGCTGTTGACTTCGTGGGACATGGCGACCTCGGAGGTTCGGTTCGGTGATCGGGGTCGCGATGGTAGCGGGACCGCCGGTTTCCGGCCCTGAGCCCCGCTTCGATGGCAATCTGGGGAATCTAGGGGTTTTAAGATGTCAATTTCAGAGGCAGGCCGGTAGTTTCCAGCGACCGAGGCATCGGACCCGCCGTCGTCATCCACGCCGGCCCCAGTGCCTCAGGCTCTCGGGGAACGACATGTCCAAAATCGGCTCACTGCCGCCAGACATGATCAATCGGCCTGCGAGGCGCCCTTCTTCCGGGGCGGCCCAGCGGGACGTGGTCGTCCGCCCGGACGAAGGTCCCACGAGCACTCTCCAGTTCGAAGCCTGCGTCGGATCGTCCACCGACCCAGTCCTTACCTCGAGTGCCTGGCGACTGCCTGCACTCGCACTTTCCGGAGCCGGAACATGAAGACTACCGCCAGCTCGATCCTCGCCATCGGCGTCTGTACCGCGACGATCGCGGCGATTCCACCCACGACCCCTGCTCGCGATGCCGCTCCCCGCGTCATCGCCGCCCCGAACGCCGACGTCCCGGCGGATCTGGTCGTCCCCGATCAGCTGGTGATCGAATTCAGGCGGGCTGGAACCCGTGCGATTCTCGAGAGCCGGAACGACGGCGTCTCGATCCGCGCCGGCTCGCCCGAGACCGCCACGTTGCTGGAACTGATCGGATCGCGCGCGATCAGACCCCAGTTCCCCAACGCACCCGTCGCTCCCAAGGACGGCCGCCCCGACCTTTCGAATCATCACGTGGTGACGATCGACCCCGCCGCGGTCCCCGGCGGCCTCGACGGCGCGCTCGCCCTCGCCCTGGCGCACCCGCTGGTCAGGAATGCAGAGCCGATCGGCGTGCACCCCGTGCATGCCACCACGAACGACCCCTATCTCGCCAGTTGCTGGCATCTCTCCCAGGCCAACGACGCCGACGTCGACGCGCCCGAAGCGTGGGACGTGCAGACCGGTGACGCTTCGGTCGTGGTCGCGGTCCTCGACACCGGCGTCCAGTGGTATCACGACGATCTCGCGGGGAACGCCGCGGTCGCGGGAGACCTCGGATCGGCCGGCGGAAACATGTGGCGCAATCAGGCCGAGGCGAACGGAACGCCCGGAGTCGACGACGACGGCAACGGCTTCGTCGACGACATCGTCGGATACGACTTCATCACGAGTCCCCTGTACGGCTTCGGCTGCTGGCCGGGCGAGGACTGCAACGGCGCCGACAACGACCCACGCGACTTCAACGGGCACGGAACCCACTGCGCCGGCATCGTCGGCGCGATGAACAACAACGGCACCGGCGTGGCCAGTCCGGCCGGCGGATTCGGGAACGGCAGCCCCTCCACCACCGGCAACGGCGTCCGCATCATGGCTCTCAAGATGGGGCACTCCTCGAACTACAACGGATCCGAAGCCGGGTTCGTGGGCATGGCCGCCGCCGCCGAAGCGTTCTACTACGCCGCGCAGAACGGCGCCAGGATCGCGAGCTGCAGCTGGGGAAGTTCGAACAGCGGCGGGCTCGCCGCGGCGATCGACTACTTCATCGCGTCGGGCGGAATCGTCTTCGTGGCCGCGGGCAACAGCAACAACACGAGCCAGGGCTACGTCAACTCCCGGAGCGACTGCTACTCCGTCGGCGCTCTGGACACCGATGACTCCAAGGCGTCATTCTCGAGCTACGGATCGTGGGTGGACATCAGCGCCCCGGGCGTGAGCATCCTCGCCACCTACCACGACAGCAACTCCCCGAACGCCGACGGATACGCCTATCTCAGCGGCACGTCGATGGCGACTCCGCTGGTCGCGAGCGTCGCGGCGCTCACCTGGTCACAGTCGCCGACCGCGACCGCAGCCGAGGTCTGGGCGGCGATTCGCGACTCCGCCGACCCGATCTCCTCGTTCAGCGGCCAGATGGGATCCGGTCGGGTGAACGCGGCCAATGCACTCGCCGCGATCTCGGGCGGTGGTGGTGGCGGTGGCGGTGGCGGTGGCGGTGGCGGTGGCGGTGGCGGTGGAACACCATGTGACAACGCGATCGCGATCCAGGCCGGAACGACGCCGTTCAGCACCACGGCCGGGGCCGGCAACGTGGCCCCCGGGGGATGCGGCTCGATCTATGACGTGAACTGGTACGCCTTCACGGCGTCCGTCACCGGTACCCACACCCTCTCCACCTGCAACGCCGCGAACTTCGACACCAAGATCGCGGTGTTCGGCACCTGCGACGTCGCCTCGGTCATCGCCTGCAACGACGACGCCTCCGGATGCTCCGGATACACGTCGGCACTCGACTTCGATGGCGTGGCCGGCGAGACCTACGTGATCGCGCTCGGTGGCTACAGCAGTGGAAACACGGGAAGTGGTTCGCTCGCCCTCACGGAACCCGATGACGGCGGCGGCGGTGGTGGCGGTGGTGGTGGAAACCCCTGCGACGAGGCGACGACGGTCGCCCTCGGTGAGACGGACTTCGGCACCACGGTCGGAAGCGGTGATCTCGCCCTCGGTGATTGCGGACCGATCTACAACGCGAACTGGTACCGCTTCACCGCGGCGGTCGATGGGGCGCACACCGTGTCGACCTGCGATGCGGCGGATTTCGACACCCGGATCGCGGTGCTCGCGAATTGCAGCGACACCGTCGGCATCGCGTGCAACGATGACGGTCCGGATTGCGCCGCGATGACCTCGAGCCTCACGTTCGACGCGGTTGCCGGCACGGAATACATCGTCGTGATCGGTGCATTCGCGGCCGACGGTGCGGGTTCCGGCACCCTTTCGATCACCGAGCCTGACGATGGCGGCGGCGGTGGCGGTGGCGACGATGGAGATGTTGTGCTGCTCGCCATTCTGGGCAACCCGACCTTCTCGTTCGGCGTGGCCCGCGACGAAGACGTCGTGGCGATCGATCTCGCGACCAATGAAGCCACCCTCTGGTTCGACGGCAGTGACGTCGGACTCGGCGGCTTCCGGATCAGCGCGCTCGACCGCCTGGACGACGGCGATCTCCTGTTCTCCTTCACGGCCGGGGGCACCGTCGGAGGCGTCACCTTCGACGACTCCGACATCGTCCGCTTCACACCGACTCAGCTCGGCGCCGCGACGGCAGGCTCCTTCTCGCTCTGGTTCGACGGCAGTGACGTGGCCCTGACGACCAACGGCGAGGACATCGACGGGCTCGACGTGCTCGACGATGGGACGCTCGTCCTTTCCACGCAGGGTGGCCACCGGGTCGGTTCCGTCCGGGGCAACGACGAGGATCTCCTCGCATTCAGCCCCTCCTCGCTCGGTGCGACGACCGCCGGGACGTTCGCCCCCTACTTCGACGGAAGCGATGTCGGGCTCTCGACCTCGAGCGCCGAGGACGTCGACGCGGTCTCGATCAACGAGGCGCTGGGAATCATCTCGCTTTCGACTCGGGGCTCCTTCTCGGTGACGGGGCTCGCCGGCGCGGACGAGGATCTGTTCGACTTCATGCCGTCGACCCTCGGCTCGTCCACCAGCGGCTCGTTCGCGGCGTTCGTCATCGGAAGCGTCGTCGGCATCCCGTCGGGTGACGACATCATCGGTGCGTGCGAGTTCTGATTCTCGAACTCCGCCCGCGCATGAAGAAGGGGCCGTCCGATCTCTGGATCGGACGGCCCCTGTTCTTCGACTCGAGCGGGCGAACGACGGTCGGTCAGCCGTTCCACTTCATCAGCGCCGGGCCCGAATACTCCGCGAGGGGCCGGATGATCCGATTGTTCGCGTGCTGTTCCATGATGTGGGCGCACCAACCGGTGATGCGGCTCGCGACGAAGATCGGCGTGTACTGCGGGACGGGGATGCCCATCGCGAAGTAGGTCATCCCGCAGGGGAAGTCGACGTTCGGGTGGATGTTCTTCTGGTCGAGCATGATGCCCTGCACCGCATCGCCCAGATCGAACCACTTGCTCGCGTCGGCGTTCTCCTCGGCGGCATAGCGAAGGCCCCAGTCCCGGAGGATGCCGGCCCGGTGGTCGCCGTTCTTGTAGACGCGGTGGCCGAAGCCCATCAACTTCCGCTTCTCGGTGAACGCCCGCTCCATCCAGGCGTCGACCGTCATGGAGCCGTCCTCGGTGTCCTTCATGATGTCGGCGAGCATCGCCATCGCGGCTTCGTTGGCGCCGCCATGCAGGTTGCCCTTGAGCGCTCCCACACCACCACAGACCGCGGAATGCAGATCACTGTTGGTCGAGGCGATGACTCGGCAGGTGAACGTCGACGCGTTGAAGTCGTGCTCCGCATAGAGGATGAGGGACACGTCCATCACCTTCGCGGCGATCTCTCCCGGCTTCTCGCCGGTCATGCACCAGAGCAGGTTCGCCGCGTGGTCGAGTGAAGGATCGGGCGCGACCGGCGGCTTGCCCTCGAGCGCCCGCTGGTGGATGCCGATGCACACCGGAATCGTGGCGAGCAGGCGCATCGACTTCCGGAGTTCGGCCTCGGGACCGTTGTCCTCGCAGTCCGGGTCGAGATGGCCGAGCAGGCTGATGGCGGTCCGCACGACGCTCATCGGATGGGCGTCGGGACTCTCCTCGGCGATCCTGGTGATCGCGGCGGCGACCGAATCCGGCACCACCCGCATCGCGACGAGATCCGTCTTGAAGGTCGCCAGTTCGTCGGCGGACGGCTTGTGACCGACCAGCAGCAGGAACGAGACCTCCTCGAAGGTGGCGTTCGCCGCGAGATCCGCGATCTCGTAGCCACGGTAGATCAACTGCGTCTGGTTGACCGAGCAGATCCCGGTCTCCCCGATGGTCTGGCCGGCGAGGCCGCGGGTGTCGGTGGCGGTGGAACTCACGTTGGGTCCTTTCTTGGGGGGAAGCCGCTCCGGCGATCGCCGAATCCGGACCGTCCATCCTAGCGATCCCGGATCTCGAAGACCGGAATTCCGATCCATCACGACTTCTCCACCGTTGATGCCGCCCGGGGTGGCCCGAACCGTAGACTGCAGCCATGAAGGCATCCCGAAAACGGCTCATCCGACCGATCCCGTCGATCCTGCTGCTCACCATGCTGACCCTTCCGATTCACGTCGGCTGCAACGGGACCGAGACGTCTTCGGTGGCGGCGCCGATACGAATGTCCAGGGACGTCGAGCAGGTTCGAGCCTGGCTGTGCGGTGGTTTCGAGTCGGAGATGCCCACCGCGCGAGACGCCGCGGCCGTTCGATTCGAATGGAACGCCTGCCCGATCTGGCCGGACCGCCAGGATGGACGGTGGCTCTATGCGGAACGGGCGACGGTCGGCGCGACGAGCCGGACCGATGCGCGGAACATCCATCGGATCCGCAACGACGCCCAGGGCGGCCTGCTCGTGGAGGTGTTCGCGTTCCTTCCCGGTGAGTCGCCCCCCGCCGGGGCCTGGCAGACCCCCGACTTCTTCAACCGCGTCGATCCGGCCCTGCTGGTCCCCCGCGAAGGCTGCGCGATCCATCTCGAATCCGACCCGCAGGGTTACTCGGGGGAGACCCGGGGTACCGGATGCGACCGGAGCGAGGACGGTGCGACGCACCGCATGTCGCGGATGTCGCTCACCTCCGATTCGATCACGCTCGTGGATCGCGTCCTCGACGCGACCGGAAAGCCCGTCTCGGACGCCCCGGCGGCTCCCATCGTCCTGCGGCGGATCGTCTCCACGAACTGAACCGCGACGCACGCGGCAGACGCATCTTCCACCGCGATCACGAGCCGACGGTTCGCGATCGTCTGCATTCAGTCGCGACCGCCCGGGAACCGCCATTCCTCACCGGGGACGTAGTCGAGCAGGCCGTAGAGCTCCTTGCGGGTCTGCATTCGGTCGAGCATCGGTTCGACGGATCCGGCGTCGCGGAGTTCCCGAAGACCGCGGACGACTTCGCCCATCGCCAGCCGCATCATGCTGAGCGGATAGATCACCATGCGGTAGCCGAGTTCACCGAATCGAGCCGCCGGGATGATCGGGGTCTTGCCGAACTCCGTCATGTTCGCGAGCAGCAGACCCGGCGAACCCTCGGCGAAGGCCTTGAATTCGGCCTCCGTCTGCAATCCCTCCGGGAAGATCGCCTCGGCACCTGCGGCCCGGTAGCGATTCGCGCGATCGATCGCGTCCTCGATCCCGGTGACGTGCCGTGCATCCGTCCTCGCGATGATCATGAAGTCGGGACTTCGTCGCGCCGCCACCATCTCGACGATCTTCTCGGCGAATTCCTCGGCGGGAACGAGTTCCTTCCCATCGAGGTGCCCGCATCGCTTCGGGAAGACCTGGTCCTCCACGTGCAGGGCGGCCGCGCCGGCCCGCTCGTACTCCACGACGGTTCGGATCGCACATTCGACTTCGCCATACCCGGTGTCCGCATCCGCGATCACCGGAATGCCCGACGCGTCGGCGACCTCTCGAATGGTCCTTACGACCTCGGTCAGGGTCAGAAGCCCGATGTCCGGCGTGCCGGCGACGTTCGCCGTCGCACCGCCGGAGATGTAGCAGGCGCCGAATCCCGCCTCGCGGACCGCGATCGACACCAGCGCATTGAATGCACCGGGGATCATGACGACGTCCTGTTCGACGAGAGCCCGAAGACGGGCGCCGGGATGCTGCATGGCGGTTCTCCAGAACGCCATTCTAGCGACCGGCGGGCGACGCTCCGTCGAGATCGACGCCGGTGGACGACCCCGGCTTTCGACGGACGAGGTCCATCGCCCGCGTCCGAGCCGACTCAGGCGGCGATGCGAATGTGGATCGGTCCCGTATGCACGTCGACGGTCCGCCCTGATTCCCGATTCAAATCGAGAATCCAGCCGGACCCACCCCGCCCGTCGGCATCATTCACGGAATCACCGTCGACCGAATCGGCGGGATTCATCGTGCCGTCGTCGTCCCGGACCCCGTCGACCTCCACGGTGATGATCTCACGACGCCCATCCGGCCACCGCGCTTCCACGTCCACGTAGATCGCATTCCGCATGGCGACCTCGATCGCCTCGTCACCGATCAGCACCAGGCGGGTCCGCGACGCGTGACCGCCCGCTTCCTCGTCGACGGTGAGCATCAGCAGCACCGCTTCGACGTCGCTGTCGGCACGGAATGAATTCAACGGCGGACATGCGAAGGACTCGGCCAGAACATCCCGATCGCCGAGCCCGCCTCCGGACTCGGCCCCCCACGTCCGACACTTGAACATCGCGACGGACGCCTGTGCCGCGAGTTGCGGATCCGTTTCGATCCGCCAACCGGCCTCCTTGAAGGGAGCCAGAATGGCGTCAGGATCGGCGTCGGTACCGGCGAACGAGGTCCGATCGTCGATCACCACGAGCCGACTGGAGCCGCCGGGCTGCGGAGGCTCGGACACCGTTTCCACCATCTCGGCGGAACGCAGGATGTCGTCGACCTGATACGAGACCTCGATCGCTCCACGATCCATGAGCTCGGAGACCGCCCGATCGATCTCGTAGAGGATCGCCTCTTCATGGCCGAGGCTGACCCCTGCGAAGGTGGAGCGGACGCGGTCCATGGACCGGGAGAAGTCGACTTCCATCATGGCCAACCCGATCACGAACGCGACGATGCAGGCGATTCCGGACGCGGCCACGAGCTTGAGGGTGGTCGAAGTCCGCCGATGTGCGGACACCCGTGTCGCACCGCGGCGTGCGTTGGCCCGTCTGGTACCGGCCCGGCGTCGCGCCGCGACCACCTGCTCGGTCGCCGGTCGAACGGAACCGGATCCCCCGACCACCGAGCCCGGTCCGGACGAGGCGTCACCGACGACGTATCCACCCGTCAGCCAGTTCGTCACGGTGATTCGTGGACGCGCCGTGCCGCGCCCGCCGACTTCCCGCGGCGGGATCGAGGATCCACGCGGGTTCGAGACCCGGGGTGGCGGCGCCGCAGCGGCCACCCGCGTCGATACCGGTCCGTCGGCGTCGACGAGTTCGACCGATTCCCCGCGCATCGAGGGCAGATCCGCGGGGACCACCGCCCAGGGATCGGCCGCTTCGGCGACGAACCGAAGGTCCGCCAGCATCTCCGCGGCGGAGCCGTAACGCTGCGCGTAGTCGGCCATCGCCCGACGGACGACCCACCGAAGCGCCTCGGGCGCCGGGCGTTCGAAACGACTGAGGCCACCATGGCCCGGAAAAGTGTTCTCGAGCGTGAAGTAGAGAACCGCACCGGCGCCGTAGATGTCGAACTTCGCCCCGTCGACTTCGTGGACCTTCACGCCGCGCATCGCCATGCGGACCATCTCGGGATCGCGGAAGTACTCCGTCCCGTGCGTGGTCAGCGTCATCGCGGACCGCAGTGAGGTCACCAGGCCGAAGTCGACCAGGTGCGCCGCCCCGTCGTGCACGATGATGTTGTCGGGCTTGACGTCCTTGTGCCAGAGGCCGTCCTGGTGATAGCGAGCGAGCGTCGCGACCAGATCGATCTGATACCGCAGCATCTCCGCGAGCACTGCGTGACGCAGTCCGTCCTCGGCACCGATCCCGTGCGCGTTCCGCACCACCACGCCGAGATGATCGCCGGGGTGATACGGCATCGCGTACCAGAAGCGGGTCTCGTCGAGCTCGTGCGCGAGCACCAGACCGAGACGCTTGGCCGAGTCGAGCGAGCGACTCTCGCGAACGATCTGGGGAAGCGAACTGCCTTCCGACAACGCAAAGCTCTTGATCACCACCGCATCGGGTCGCCCCGGCAGCGAACCCCGCATCTTCTCGTCGGGCCGCGCGATGTACAGTTTCGCGCCGGACCCGCCCGCCGGAAGCGAACCGGTGATCTCGAAACCGGAAAAGTCGATGCCCCGGGCCGGCTTGTCCGGACCGGGTGCGTCCCGGATGTCCTCCACCGCACGGACTTCGACGCCTTCGAGCACCCCATCGAGGAAGAGGAGCTTCAACGGCCGACGCACCACGACCCCGTAGAGCCCTCGGCCGACCATCCCCGCTTCACGCTTCACGCCATCCGCGTAGTGATTGGCCGCCGACCATCGTCCGATGATCACGTTCAGGATCGCGAAGATCGAAAGGAAGACCGCCGCCACCACCGCACCGACCGCACGGGCGGCGTCGCGGATGGTTCCGACGACGTACTCGACGAGGTGACCGATGATGAACCCGATCCCACGACCGGCGGACACCATGAGGCTGATGAGCAGGACCAGCCCGAGGATGCCGGCCGCGATACCGATGAAGATCAGGAGGATGCTTGCGAAGGTCATGTACCACTCCATCCGCCCGTCACGCGGGCATTGCGTCTCGAACCATGATCACCGAGCGGAAGTCGTCGCTTGCACCTCGGTCGCCGCGGCGGAGCCGCGGCGCGTGAACGCCAGGAAGCCGGTCACCACCACCGTGACGAGCACGGCCAGGCCGACGATCCCGATCGCGATGCCGATGAAGATGAGAAAGATGCTTGCCCAGGTCATTGATCACTCCATTCGCCCGTCGGACGGGCGGTCGGGGTCTTCATGCCGATCAACCCGGAGGAAGGGTCGAGTCGTCCTCGACCAGCGCGGCATGCGTGAGATAGATCTCTGAAATGGCCTCGTCGAAGAGACCGTCGTCGTTTCCGAGGCCCGCGGACGACGCCTCGGATCGTTCCTCGTCGGTGAAGCTGTAGGTGTCGATCATCTCGACGAGTCGCTCGCGGAGCAGTCCCCGGACCCGCTGGAGATGCCGCGTCACCGTCGGCTCGCTGATTCCGAGCTGTGCCGCCACGTCCTTGCCGGAAGCGGCATCGAAGATCCGCATGCGATACACCTCGAAGTGGAGGAACTCGCTCTCCTTCCGGGTCGCATCGATCGCCGCGTAGACCTTGGCCTGGAAGACCAGTCGTTCGTACGCCGCGTCGGGCTGCGGATCCGTGGATCGCCCCATGTAACTGTCGTCGAGCGTCGCGGGCCGCTTTCCGCCGCCGCGCTTCAGCGCATTCCGGCGATCGAGTTCGTCGCCAAGCACGTGTTTCGCGATCGACAGCAGCCAGGTGCTGAAACGTGCCCCGCGATCGGGATCGAAGCGGTCGATCGAACCCGACAACGCGGTGAGGGTGTCCTGCGTGAGATCCTCGACGGTGGCCATGCCGACGGCACCTCGGCCCCAGCGAGTGAGCTGGGCCCGGATCACCGGGCCGAACACCGTCCAGAGTTCGAACCAGGCGGCATCATCCCGATCCCGGAGCCGGGCGATGAAGGAAGTCGTCATGGGGTTCATCAGGAGCACGCATCCTTGTTGGGAGGGGACCCACGAGAGTTTCAGAACCGGAAATCACAGATCTCCGTCGACTCCATGCGGTTCGAGGCCCGGCGTGCCCCCCCGGGACCGGTCCGCATCCATTGTAGTGAAGGTGGACGTGAAATCCCGTCTCACCCTGAAATCGACGACCACGGTCTCCCATCAAGGTCGTGGAGCATCGACGACTCCGGTTCTCCCAAGGCCCGTCGAATCGGGCCACCGGAGTGACGATCGATGCGAGCCGAAGGGATTACCCCATGTTCAGCATGAGTCGTTGCGTCTTGCGTTGGGGGCTGATCGGGGCGGCTGGCCTCGGCACCCTCGCCTTCATCGTCGGTCCCGATCGCATTGCGGCCGGTTTCGACCAGATCCGGAACCAAGCCCGTGCCGTCGCCGATGATTTCGTCGACGATCCGATCGCCCTGCGTCGCCAACTCTCCCAGCTCGCCGAGCGATATCCAGAGCGGATCGCGGAAGTGACCGGCGAACTCGCCGAAGTCGATCGACAGATCGACCTCCTCAAGCGTGATCAGGATGTCGCCCGACGGGTCGTGGCGATGACCGCCTCGGATCTTTCGGAACTCCGAATCGCCCTGACCGATTCCGAACTCGATGCCCGCGCCGGACGCACGGTGTCCATCCGGGTCGACGGCCGCACCGTCGACTTCGAGGGCGCTCGAAACGAAGCGAGACGGATCGCGACGATTCGCTCGACCTACCAGGATCGTCACGCGGGGAACGAGACCCAGTTGGACTTCCTCAACACTCAGAAGGGTCGACTCGCGGAGATCCTCGACACCCTCGAGGACGAGCACGCTCGATACGAGGCGAAGCTCTGGCAGCTGGACCGGCAGATCGATGCGATCGATCGCAACGAACGGCTCATCGAGATGACCCAGCAGCAGCAGCAGGTGCTCGCGGACTACGACAAGTTCGCGGAAGTCGGCAGCCTGGACCAGCTCGAATCGAAGCTTGCCGAGCTCCGGACGGTGCAGGAAGCACAGCTCCAGTCGCTGGCGAGTCGAGGATCGCGCTCGGACTACGAGAAGCGGGCCCGTCAGTCACTCGACTCGGACGGCTGGGAGGACTTCTCCTGGGATGATTTCGACATCGACCCGGAGTCCCCGGAGACGCCGGAGACCCCCACCTTCGAGACCGGCAAGACGCTGTCTCGAGCGGGTCACTGAGCGGAGGCTGATCCCCCGGAACCCCGCCCTCCACCCCGATATCGCCGCCCGGCATCCTCTGCCGGGCGGCGTTTTTCGTGCCTGCGTCGCAGCACCGCGATCCACCCGGGCATGCCTGCAGAACGTCACAAGCCTCGTCTTGATGGCGACTTGCGATTCCACGTCGCCGGTGCGATTCCGCGAAGGCAAGCCCTGGGTGTTTTTTTTTTTAGAAAAACCGATGATGAGCCTGACACGACCCGATTCCGGTGACATACTTCTCGCGTCTCCGGCGTTTCTCCTTCGCTAGGGACAGGGAGCAGGAAAGGGCCTTGCAATTGCATATCCCTTTCCGGACTTCGGCTGAGTCGGTGCGGGAACACCGGCGTAGCTTGGAAAAAGGGTCCTTGAGATCCGCTGCACTTGGGAAAAGGGCACTTACCCGCAGCGGAAAAACGCAGGTACTGGGAAAAGGGAACTCCCGTACAAGCATCACAAGGGGCAGAGGCACGCAAGTGACTTCACCCATGTCCAGGTAGAAGCCGAGGAAACATAAAGGCCGGACGCGCTCTGAAAAGACGCGTCCGGTCTTTTTTTCATCGACCTCCCCTGCCGCGAATGCATCACCATGATCACCATGATCA
>JAACEA010000013.1 GCA_009936695.1 Planctomycetia bacterium | reverse complement strand
GGCGGCCTTCATCTCGAGGTAGGCGGCGACGCTCTTGATGTCGGGGATGATCTGCGCCGTCACGCGGAGCGTGAAGGACTCGCCGATCTCGACGCGGGTGAGCGCGGTGGGCTTCTTCCGGTTGATCCAGATTCGACCGGCCCGCTTGGTCGGGATGTTGTCCTTCTGCCGACGCCGACGGGCCAGCATGGAGAGACCCTTCTGAACCTCGGGCTGCATCTTCATGAGCCGATTGAGCGTCTTGCGGCCGCGCTCGTTCTTGGGGAGCGTGGTGATCGTGAAGGTGACGGTCGAGGACGGGGCGAGGTCCATGGAATTCGGTCCGGCAAGCTGTCGTCTGGAAGCCGGCCACCTCGTGGCCGAAACTCGGATCGAGAAGTGTACCAGCCCCGACGCAGGATTCCAGCGCCTCGACGCCCCGGGTCTGGGATTTCCCGCCTCGAATCAAGGTCCCTCCGCCCTTTGACGAACCCAACCGGGGCTCCCGGGGCCAAGGAGGCCCATCCCACCCGGTCAGCCCTGACGGGCTTCCATCACGAGGAGCAGGGCCTGTGTCCCCTTCGCACCCAGCCCGTCCGCCTGGGCGTCTTGATAGAACCGCTCGGCGAGGGCCAGACCGGGCAGATCCAGCCCCAGCCCACGGGCTTCCCGAACCGCGATTCCGAGGTCCTTCACGAAGTGATCGATGAAGAAACCGGGCTCGAAGTCGCCATCGAGCATTCGAGGCACCAGGTTCGACAGCGTCCAGCTTCCCGCCGCACCGCTCGCGACCGAGTCGAGCACGCGTCGTGGATCGAGGCCCGCCCGGGTCGCGAAGAGCACCGCCTCGGCCGCCCCCATCATCGACGCCGCCACGAGGATCTGGTTGACGATCTTGGTTCGCTGGCCGGCCCCGGGGCCCCCTTGATGCACCACCGTGGCCCCGAGGACATCGAAGATCGGCCGGACGGTCCCCACCGCCGAATCATCCCCCCCGACCATGATCGAGAGCGTTCCACGACGCGCCCCGATGTCGCCGCCCGAGACTGGAGCGTCGAGAAAACTCGTCCCCACGGACGCCGCGGCGGCATGGAGGCGAACCGCCAGATCCGGCTCGCTGGTCGTCATGTCGACGAGGATCGGCGGAGGTCGATCCGCGGCAAGCGTCCCGGACTCGCCGAGATGCACCGCCTCGACGTCATCCGGAAATCCGACGATGGAGATCGCGATGTCGGCGGCCTCGGCGGCTTCGCGGGGCGAACCGGCCCAGCTCGCGCCCCGTTCGATCAGTTCCGCCGCCTTCGCGCGAGTCCGGGTGTGGACGCGAAGCCCATGTCCCGCTTCAAGCAGGTGACCCGCCATCGAAGTCCCCATGACACCGCATCCGATCCAACCGATCTGCATGGACGACCTCCTCGATCCGAGTACTTCGGAATCGCCGAAAATCCGGTCGGGCGACCTCCATCGGCGAACTCACGTCGGCACCGATCGTAACCGCGTGGCGGCATCTTCGACCGCAACCGGATGGACGTCACGGGGTAGGATTTTCGGCGATCATCCAACCTTCCGGGCGGTCCGAGAATCCGATTCATTCGTTCCTCCTCCACACTCCCGAGCCGATCCACCATGTCCGAATCAGACCTCACGTCGCCGCCGACCCGGGACGACACCGCCCGACTCGAAGCCGAAGTCGCCGCCGCCTGCCGTCCATTCCAGCAACTTCAGGAGCAGATGCATCGCGTCGTCGTCGGGCAGCAGGAGCTGCTCGACGGGTTGATCGTGGGCCTGCTCGCCAACGGGCATCTCCTCATCGAAGGCGTGCCCGGCCTCGCGAAGACCACCGCGATCGCCAGCCTGGCCCGTGGCATCCGAACCGGTTTCAAGCGAATCCAGTTCACGCCCGACCTGTTGCCCGCGGACCTCGTGGGCACACTGGTCTATCGACCGTCCGAGGGTGACTTCGTGGTGAAGACGGGCCCCATCTTCTCGAACCTCGTCCTCGCGGACGAGATCAACCGGGCACCGGCGAAGGTCCAGTCCGCGCTGCTCGAAGCGATGCAGGAGCGACAGGTCACCATCGGTGACGAGACG
>JAACEA010000176.1 GCA_009936695.1 Planctomycetia bacterium | reverse complement strand
GGTGACTCGGAGCACGATCTGCTCGAAACGACCCGACACATCATTCGGGCCACTGCCTCCAATGTCTCCTCGATGCTTGCCGACCTGAATCGGGGGGATGGTCGCAGCGAACTGGAGTTCATCAACGGCCAGCTCGTTCAAGTGGCGGATGAGCACGGGGTCGACGTTCCCGTCAACCGATCGATTCACGATCGAGCCGCCGCGGCGTTCGCCGCATCGCGAACCGGATGACCCGGATGAACTGACGGAAGCGACTGATCCGGGGATCGGCATTCGATTCGGCACTGTTACCATCAAGTCGACCCGCCAGGCCCCGCGGGCCGAACCGAAACCGATCCGGAGAACTCCAACCGTGTCTGCGCTTCGCGTCATCGCCGACGACATCAAGATCGCCCACTCGATCTTCGCCCTCCCGTTCGCGGTGCTCGCGGCGGCGATGGCCGCCTTCGCGTTGGGAGAAGGCCGGATCGACTGGACCGACTTCGCCGGCCAGCTCGCGTTGGTGGTGGTCGCGATGGTCTTCGCCCGGACCGCGGCGATGCTCGCGAACCGGATCCTCGATCGCCGGATCGACGCGGAAAATCCACGAACCGTCGGCCGCGCGATTCCCGCCGGACGACTGTCGACCCGGACCGCGGTGATCGCCTTCGTCGTCTCGTCACTCGTCTTCGTGGTGATCGCGGCGCTGTTCGGAGTCTTCTACGGGAACTGGTGGCCGGTGATCCTTGCGGTGCCGGTGCTCGGTTGGATCACCGCGTACGGACTCTTCAAGCGATTCACCTGGATGTGCCACCTCTGGCTCGGGGCGAGCCTGGCCCTCAGTCCGGTCGCCTCCGCGATCGCGGTCGACCCGGCGGCGCTCGGGTCGCCGCCGATCTGGCTGCTCGCGGGCATGGTGCTCTGCTGGGTGAGCGGCTTCGACGTGATCTACGCCCTGCAGGACGTCGACGTCGATCGTCGTGACGGTCTCAACAGCATCCCCGCGCACTTCGGCGTCGACGGTGCGTTGCGGATCGCACGGCTTCTCCACTTCTTCGCGGTCATCCTGCTCTTCGCGGTCTGGCGCACGGAGGCCGCGTTCGGAACGCTGTTCCTCGTGGCGGCGTTCCTGGTCGCGGGCCTGCTCCTGCTCGAGCATGCGACCGTGCGCCGATGGGGGACGACCCGCATGGCGATCACCTTCATGACCATCAACGGCGTGGTCAGCATCGTGGTGGGCATCGCGGGGATCGCCGAACTGACGGTGCTCGCGCCGTGAGCCGTGGCGGGGTGCCGAGCGCGGTGTCGATCGATCCCGAACGTCCGGTGTCGCGGGAGTTCCGTCGGGTGCTCGCCGACGAATTGAACATCGCGATCGAGGCGTGTGACTCGCACGGGTCCTGGGAGGTTCGGCGACGAAGTGAGGCGATCCGCCGGACCCGCAAGGCCTTGAAGCGATTTCGTGCGGTCCTGGACCTCGTCAAGGGGGCCATTGCAGCCGACGACCACGAGTCGATGAAGATCGCGTCGCGGGACTTCGGGCGTCGCCTCTCACCGCTTCGAGACCGGGACGTGGTGCTCGCACTGCTCGACGCCCTCGGCGAACAGGCCACGGGTCGTCGGCGTCGCGAGGCCGTTCGCATGACCGGTGCGGTGCTCTCGGCGGCGAAGGCGTTGCCGGCCACTCGTGATCACCGCGAGGATGAAGCGGTCATCGACGAGGTACGGAATGGTCTCGAAGAACTCGCGAAACGGGTCGTGTCGGTCGACTTCGATGCGGTCGATCGGGACTCGGTGATCGGCCGGTTCGACCGGGCCTGGCGGCATGTCCGGCATCGATTCCACGACGATGTGGACGAAGACGACGATCTTTCGAGACTGCATGAGAACCGGAAACGGGTGATCCGCCTGCAACTCGGTCTGGCGGCGATCCGCGGCGTGAACCCGGGGGCGATTCGACGCGACATCCGTGGGTTGAAGGAAGTCGCGAGCGCGCTGGGACGAGACCGGGATCTCTCGATGTTGGAAGCGATGGTCGCCGAGCACGCGGACCGGTTTCCCGATCCCGAGGCGCGACGACGCATCGAGGCGGAGATCGCGGATCGACGTGGTCGACTGCAACGGGACGCGATTCGCGCCGGCCGGGACGCGTCACGTCGCCCGCCCGTGAAGTTCCGCAAGCGACTGGAGAATTGGTGGTCGCCCCAGGGCGGATGAGGACCGGGTTCAGGTGGCGAAGAGCTGACCGGGATCCTTGAACGCCTTGAACTCAAGGGCGTTGCCGCTGGGGTCGAGCAGGAACATGGTCGCCTGTTCGCCCGGGAGTCCTTCGAACCGGAGATACGGTTCGATCACGAACTGGATACCGGCGCCCTTGAGACGATCGGCGAGATCGTGCCAGGCCTGCCATTCGAGGACGAGTCCGAAGTGGGGTACCGGCACCTCGTGGCCATCGACCGCATTCGCATCACCGTCGTCCTCGAGTGGTTCTTCGGAGTCGGGACGGTCGACCATGTGGGCGACGATCTGGTGACCGTGGAAGTCGAAGTCGATCCAACGGTCGCTCGAACGACCCTCGGCGCACCCCAGCAGTTCGCCGTAGAACCGGCGGCTCGATTCGAGGTCGCGGACCGGGAAGGCGAGATGAAAAGGGGGAATGCTCACGATGCGACGTCCGCCGCCGGAGTCGTCGCGGGATCGACCCGCGGAAAGAGCGCGATCTTCCGAGTGGTGGCACCCTTCAGGGTGTCGCCCCAGGCCGCGACCGCTTCGAGGTCGCCGCGGCCGGGATCGAGGTCGCATCCGAGGGCCGGCCAGAGCGTTTCCATCCGGCCGGGGATCACCGGCCACAGGAGCACCGATGCGATGCGGACGGCTTCGACGCATCGGGCGAGGATCGACGCGAGTTCATCGCGACGGCCCTCGTCCTTGGCGACCTTGAAGGGCTCGGTCGCGTTGATGAACGCATCCACGGTTCGCAGCAGGCCGATGCCCGCGTCGCAGGCGTCGTCGAGGGCGAAGTCGGCCATCGCCGCCCGCCACTTCGCGACTGCGGTGCCGGCATCACCGGCGAGATCCCAGCCGGGGAAGTCGAAGCCGGTGTCCGCGGGGACGATCCCGTCGAAGTACTTCCCGAGCATCGCGGTGGTGCGGCTGGCGCAGTTGCCGACGGTGTTCACCAGATCGGTGGTGTAGGTCTCGTGGAAACCCGTCGCCTGAAAGTCGGCGTCGGTCGCACCGAGCGGGCCGTTGTTGACCATGTACCACCGCCAGGCGTCGAGGCCGTAGACGTCGACGTACCGCTCGATGGTCGGTAGGTCGATGAAGTTGCCCAGCGACTTCGACATCTTCTGGCCTTCGCTGATCCAGAACGAGTGGGCGTAGACGCACGCGGGCTGCGGCAGTTCGAGCGCCATCAGGACGGCGGGCCAGATCACCGCGTGGAACCAGAGAATCTCCTTGCCGATCACGTGGTACGCGGCCGGCCAGTGGCGATGTCGATCCGAAGCGCCGTCCGCGAGTTCGAGGGCGGTCGCGTAGTTCAGGAGTGCGTCGATCCACACGTAGATCACGTGCTCCTCGTCGCCCGGGAAGGGAATGCCCCAGCTGAAGTTGGTGCGGGTGATCGGGACGTCCTGCAGGCCGCCGCGGAGTCGGCCGAGGACTTCGTTGCGTCGGGCCTCCGGCTTCACGAATCCCGGGTTGGCCTCGAAGAGCGATTCCAATCGTTCCTGGTAGGCACTGAGCTTGAAGTAGTAGTTGCGTTCGTTCGCCCGGACCAGGGGCTTGCCGGAGATGGGACTCTTGAAGTCACTCTCCTTCGCCTTGGTCTCGGTGACGTATTCCTCCTGGCCCTCGTCGTACCAACCTTCGAATTCGCCGAGGTAGACGTCGCCGGTGTCGAGGAGTCGCTTCACGAGGGCCTGGACCTGTCGCTCGTGTCGAGGCTCGGTGGTCCGGATGAAGTCGTCGTTGGTGAGGTCGAACATCTCCATCACCTTGCGGAACTCGGCGGCGTTCTCGTCGGCGAGGGCCTGCGGGGAGATCCCGCGGGCTTCGGCCGACTTCTCGACCTTCACGCCGTGCTCGTCGGTGCCGGTCAGGAAGAAGACGTCCCGCCCCATGAATCGCATCGCCCGGGCCCAGACGTCGCACAACGTCGTGGTGTACGCGTGGCCGATGTGGGGTCGATCGTTGACGTAGTAGATCGGCGTCGTGATGTACGCAGGGTCGGAATGGGTCATGGGGCGTGGATTGTAGTGGAGCATTGGAGGCGGCCCGGCGGGTCGAATCGAGGAACTCCGGGCTCACGGGCGGCCTATGGGACGCATTCAACGGACATCGAGGGTCTAGGATGGTGGGGAATGTCACCTCGACCATCGGAACTTCGAACCGGCGTGCGTCCCCGCCCGAGGCATCGGCCCCGGGGCTCGGCCCGGGTTTCGCTTCCCGCGGTACTGGCCGCGCTTTCGATGGTCGCCGCGTCCGTGCTCTTCGGCATCTACGGGCCCCGCATGCAGCAGCGAGGGGTTCGAGTCGGTGGGACCCCGCTGGCCGATCTGATCAAGGCGGTCTCGCGATCCGCCGCGAGCTACTCGCCTCCTCGATCGAACGCGGTCGTGGATCGGGAAGAGGAGCCGACGAATCCCGGCGGTTCGGTGAACGTGGGAGCGTCCGGGTCGGTCCGAGCCGCGATCAAGGACATGGCCGAAGTGCTCGGCCCGGGAGTGGAGCCTCCGTCCCTCCTCGCCATGGACCTCGTCCTCGTCGGTTCGGCGATCGAGCGGAACCTGGCCGGTGCGAGCGGCGTTCGACTCGTCTACGAGTCCGACCGTTCCGGGGACCGGGTCTTCGTGTTCGAAGTTCGGGATGCGATGCAGTTCACGCACTTCGATTCGCTCGGTCGGTATCTCCCCCTCCTCTCCGGTACGAGGATCGAGGAGGAACTCGAGCTCGGTCCGACCCGACTCGGCCTCGTCATCCTCGGTTTCGACGACCGGGCGACGGTGATTATCGCCATCGACGTCGAAACCGCGGTCGACGTGGCGGATGCCGTTCGTCCGGTCCTGAGGCCCGAGGAATCCTCCGTGGAATCGGCCGGGACCGAGCTATCCTGAGGAGGGTCGAACGGCCGATGAAGAGGGGCGGTCCAGCCCGTCTTCCGGCGAGTTTCAACCGCAGGCTTCCCAGAGGATTGGAACCCACAAGATGACTTCAACACTCCGCAGCCCTCGTATCCGATCATTCTCGCCAGTGCGTCATCTCGCCGTGGCATGCATCACGCTGGTGGTGGGTGCGAGTCAGCTCGACGCCGCCCCGCAACGGATGACCGGCCAGCGGCTCGGCGGGCAGCGCATTGGGGGGCAGGTCGGCGGTAATCCCGCAGGGCAGGCCCTCGGCAATCCCAGGGGCGGTATCCCGGACGGCCAGCTGGGCCGCGATGCACTCGGATCCGGAGATGCCCTCGACAACAATCTCCGCGTGGGTTCGGGCGGACGAAACGGCTATTCCCCGCGGGCGGCGGCATTCAGTTACCAGGCGATTCAGGCCAGAAACCTCGTGGTGACCAACAACGTCGCTGGTGGGCGAGGCTTTCGAGGGGATCCGGGCTACCTCGCACCGGACGACTTTCGTGGCGCCCTGGGCAGTGACGCGAACTACGGGTTCGAACGGGATTCCTCGCTCGGGAGTCTCCCGTTCCTGCTGAGCGAGCGTCGTCTGGATCCGTACGATGCCGCGAAGTTGGGTCAATTCCAGTATCGACGGGACTTCACGACGCTTCCCGAAGTCGACAACGCGTTCGGCGCCCGGCGGCTGGATGACTCCCAGATCCGACTGGATCGCGAGAATTCCGCGATGACTTCGGGGACGCTTCTGACGACGGCGGCGGCTCCCGAGGACGACGAGATCGTTCGGGATGCCCAGGGGCGTCAGTTCCACCAGATCCATTCCTCCGTCGAGGGGATCAAGGTCCGCGCATTGAACGACGGGATCCCGGTTGATTCGATCTACGAACGTGCCATGGCGAATTCCGACCGTGACGCCGTCTCGGTTCGACCTTTCCGGTCGCCCTGGGAGGACGAGGACGGAAATCGAATCAAGCCCGACGAGCAAATGGAGGGACGAATCTCGAGTGGTATCGACGGCAATTCGTACGACTCGATCGTGCGGCGGGTCGAGGCGAACTACAAGGGCCGGGCGGATGTGAACGTCGACAGTAGCGGCGGGCTCTCCCTGCGGGACCGCAGGCGACAGGTCGAAGCGCGAATCTCTCGACCGCGGATCGGGACGCTGGAGGACCGTCGTCCGTCCGGCAGCTCGGGGAACTTCGAGGGATTCAGTCGTCCGGAAGATGACCCGGAGGCGGGGATCGGACCGGAATTCCGGCGATCGACGATCGGTCTCCCACTCGACGAGCGTGCGAACGAGGATCTCTCCGACGATGCCGACGCATCCGGTGGCACACCGGATTCCTCGAAGTCGGAATCCGAGTCGGCCCGGAAGCTGCGTACCCCGGAAGAGCTCTACGACATCTACCAGCATCGGACCGTCGTGGATGGCGTCGGCGATGAACAGCTCTCCGAGCGTGCGATGGAACTCGTGGACCAGGCGGGTTCGTACATGAAGAAGGGGCGTTACGCCCGAGCCACGGACCGTCTCAAGGATGCCTTGCGATACGCACCCGGCAATCCGCTGATCGAAGCGGCGTTGGCCAACGCCCAGATCGGTTTCGGCGCGTTCTTCTCCGCCGAGCTCACGCTCGCACGCCTGTTCCGCAATCACTTCGAGGTCGCTGGTGCGGTCTTCGATGGTGAGGACCTGATTCCCAACCGGACGAACCTCCTCCTGAACGCGAGTGATCTTCGCGAGCTCATCGCGACTCGAGCGAGCGAGGGCTCGCGTGCCTCGGGTGGATTGGGGCTCGTTCTCGCCTACATCGGCTGGCAGGTCGATGATCGCGCGATGATCAGGGAAGGGCTCGACACGATGAAGGGCTCCAGACGCGAGGGGCTCATCGAGGGCCTTGAGGTCGTCTGGCTCGCAAGTCCATCAGACGATGGGGAATTCCCTGCTGAGGTGGAGTGAGGGCCGGTAAGAGCGGCTCTGCTCACGCTCCCTGCCGGCAAGCTCGAACTCGGGTGTCGATTGCTGGACTCGGCTTCCAAGCGGCGCCGATGAACGATGTATGAGCCTCTCCGGCGTACCTCCCGAGATTTCGGCCCTTCAGGCCACGCAGGCCCAACGCGAAGCCGCGAAGGCCCGAGACCGATCGCGCTTCGCATCGGAGCGTGGTCGCCGGAACGAAGAGGCCTCCACGAAGTTTCGAGTCTCGGAACTCGAGGATTCCGCGGAGATCCGCGGGCTCGATGAAGAGGACTCGAATGCCGATGAACGAGGGCGACGTCGCCGCGAATCCGACCAGGAAGAACGGGCTTCCCGACTGAAGAAGAACGACGATGCTTCCGGGGAAGACGCGTCGCACATCGACATCACGGCCTGAACGCGATCGCGTCCCCGATGCCGAGCCTGGCTCATGCTGGCTATCGCCGCAGGTTTCGAGCGCTTCGAATGCCGAGGCTTCGATGAATGCGAAGGGTCGCATCGGACTTGTTCAGTGTGTAGAAGTGGATCCCGTCGACTTCGTGGTCGAGAAGATCTCGGCATTGCTCCGACGCCCAGTGGAG
>JAACEA010000002.1 GCA_009936695.1 Planctomycetia bacterium | reverse complement strand
GCCGGAAAGCACCAGATGGGTCTCGTGCGGACGCGCCGCATCGACGAGGGCCCGAAGGTCCGCGATCCGATCCGAGTCGTTCTGACTGCGCCCCGGCGTGTCGATCAGGACCGCGTCGAGATCGGAGCATCGTTCGAGCGCGGCACGCATCTCCACCGGGGTGGATGCGACCTCCAGCCGAAGCCCCAGGATCTCGGCGTAGGTCCGAACCTGGTCGACCGCGGCGATCCGGTAGGTGTCGGAGGTGATGAGGCCGACCTTGATCTCGTCGCGGAGCGTCATCGTCGCCGCGATCTTCGCGAGGGTGGTGGTCTTGCCGACACCGGTCGGACCGACGAACGCGATGGTCCGAGGACGACCATCCCGGGGCCGCGTGAATTCGAGGTCCTCCGCGGTCGGGACGAGGGTGGCGAGGTGGCCCAGCAGCGCGGTCCGAACCGCCTCCGGATCCTCCAGCGACGCCTCGTCGAGCTCCGCCTGCAGGGAGGCGACCACTCGTTCCGCGAGGTCCCGGGAGAGTTCCTGCGCAATGAGCGACGCGTAGGCGTCGGCGAGCGCGTCGCTCCGGCCGCCGGACACCGAGGCGGGGTCCCGAACGTCCGGAATCGGAGAACCGCCGGCGGCGAGCAGCCGGCCCACGGTCGATCGGATGGCGTCGAGTTCGTCGCCCGCCGTGTCGACCGGATTCGATTCCGAGGTCGACGATCCGACCGTCGGCGCCGCCGCTTCCCGGACGACTTCCGGTCGTGGCTCGGACGGCGCGGACGACTCGAGGTTCACGGCGGGCTCGAACGTCTCGATGAGCGGTGCCGCACCGTCATCCGTGCGCGGAGATGACATCGGTTCGGGCGAAGGCGTGAGTTCGATCACCCGCGGTGCCGCGGGCGCGGCCTCGCCATCGGGAACCAGCACGCCACCGGGGCCGATGACGAAGTGTTCCGAGGCCTCGCGTCGTGGCGGGGCGGACGTGGGTTCGGAGGTGATCGACTCCGAGGTCGGCGGCACCGGCATCGAGCCCGAATCCGTGGACCCGCCCGTGGACCCGCCCGTGGTCTCGATCACGTCGTCGGGGCCCGAAACGCCGGCGGACGATCGCGCCGCCTGCTGGCGCTCGAGCCGGATCGCGAGCGCCCGGGCGAGCGTTCTCGTCTTCTCCCGATCCACCTCAAGGGAGCCGCTCGCAGGCGCGGCATCGACGAGCGGATCCTCCGTCGAGGCCTCGTCGCGGGTGGCGGTCGTGTTCGTGGTGGTCGCGGCGTAGGCCCGAGCCGCTGCGGTGGTCATTCGAGGCTGTTCGTCGCGAGCGCGTTCCTGACGCGCTTCGGCCCGCGCGATCGGGTCGACGGCGGCGGCGGCGTTGGTGGCGAACTCGGCCGCGTCCTCCGTCGGCTCCACGGATTCGGACGCGATGATCTCCACGATCTCGCGGCCACCGAGTCCGAAGAAACCACCCCGCTTGAACGTGCGGGTGTGCAGAATCGCGGCCTCTTCACCGAGATCGGCCTTCGCCGCCTCGAGGGCTTCGTTCAGGGTGAATGCTCGAAAGGTCTTCAATCGCATGGTGTCGCCCTCCTGGCGCTTCCCGACGCGGACGGTGGGTTTCTGCCCACCGACGACGGCCCTCGGACGATCGCATGGAACGACCGCAGGCCGCGACCCCGGCGTCGAGTCCTCCGACGGGGGCCGTGTCGGAAGGATACCCGACTCGAGGGACAATCACGCCGACGCCGCCATCTTTCCACCGGTCGCCGACATCCCCCGGGGTGCGGACCGCCGTGCCGACCACCGGAATCAGTTCACGCCGACCGGCGCGGTCTCCGGCGAGCGCCCCTCCCCGACCACCGCCGGGCGTGACCCGCTCGGCTCGGGCGAGCCGAGCTGGACCAGCCCGACCGACTGGACGTCGAAACCGTCGACGAGTTCGTTGTAGCCGAGGACCACCACCCCCGAGAGATGCGGATGGAGGATCTGACGGAGCGGCGCCCGCACGGTCGGGGACGCCACCACGATCACCGGGCGTCCCGCCGCGAGCAGCGGCTTCGCCGCATCCGCGACGGCCCGAGCGACGTCGCCCGCAAGCTGCGGCGGCACCGACACGGTCGTTCCGCCGGCCCCGCGATCGATGTAACCGTTGACCCGGTCCTCGACCGCGGGATCCATGGTGACGACGTGAAGCCGGGCCCCCCCTTCGGGGTTGGCCTCTGCGTGCATGGTGCAGATCGATCGACGCAAGGCGTTCCGAACGTACTCCACGAGCACGTCGGGATCCCGGGTGTGCCCGATCCAGTCGCCGACGGTCTCGACGATCGTCTCGAGGTCCCGGACGGGAACACCTTCTCGAAGCAGGCTCTGGAGGACCTTCTGGAGCTCGCCCATCTTGACCTGGGCGGGTACCACCTCTTCGACGAGCCTCGGGGCCGACTGCTTGAGCTGCTCGACGAGGTTGCCAACCTCCTCCCGAGCAAGCAGCTCGTCGGCATGACGACGAACGACTTCGGTGAGATGGGTGGCGATGACGCTCGTGGGATCGACCACCGTGTAGTTCTGGGTCTCCGCCCGCATGCGGAGGGCCGGATCGATCCAGGTGGCATCGAGCCCGAACGCGGGCTCCTTGCCCGGCAGCCCCTCGAGCTTCCCGGTGGCGATCCCCGAATCCATGGCCATCAACAGATCCGGATGGACCTCGCCCTCGTCGACCGTCGCCCCGCGGATCTTCAGACGGTAGCGATCGGGCGGCAGCTGCATGTTGTCGCGAATCCGGACCGGCGGCATCACCAGCCCGAGTTCCTTCGCCAGCTGGTTCCGGATCATGGAGACCCGATCGAGCAGGTCGCCCCCCACCAGCCGGACCAGGCCGTAGCCGACCTCGAGCTCGAGCGTGCTCACGCCCAGCAGCTCCTCGACCGGCTTCGGCTCCGCCCGCTCCGCCTCCGCCTCCTTCCGCGCCTCCAGTTCCTTCGCGACCACGACCGCCCGCTTCGCATCGCGCATGAACCAGCCGATGCCGCCGGTGCCGATCGCGGCGACCAGCAGCGGAATGGTGGGAAGCGGGGTGAGCGAGAGCATCCCGAGGAACCCGCAGATCAGGAAGAGCGCCATCGGCTGGGAGGCGAGCTGGTTCGGGATCTCCATCCCGATGTTCTGCTCGCCCCCGGCCCGCGCCACGATGAGGCCTGCGGCGATCGCGACGATGAAGGCGGGGATCTGGGACACGAGCCCGTCACCGATCGAAAGCATGCCGAACACCGCGATCGACTGTTCCGCGGTCCATCCATGCATCAGCATCGCGATCGCGAAGCCGCCGATGATGTTGACCCCGGTGATGATGATGCCGGCGATCGCGTCCCCACGGACGAACTTGGAGGCACCATCCATCGCCCCGTAGAAGTCCGCTTCCCGCGTGACCTCGTCACGACGGGTACGAGCGTCCGACTCCGAGATCAGCCCCGCGGACAGATCCGCGTCGATCGCCATCTGCTTGCCGGGCATCGCGTCGAGCGTGAATCGCGCCGCGACCTCGGACATCCGCGTCGCACCCTTCGTGATGACCACGAACTGCACGATGATCAGGATGAGGAAGATGATCGCCCCGATCACGGGGTTGCTGCCCGCGACGAAGTTCGCGAAGGCCTGGATCACCTCGCCGGCCGCGCCGTCCGCCTCCGAGATCAACCCCGCGGACAGATCCGCGTCG
>JAACEA010000175.1 GCA_009936695.1 Planctomycetia bacterium | reverse complement strand
TGGATCTCGATCGCGCCCTCGTGGACGCCGCCGAGAGCGCCGCGGCCGCGACCGCGGCGAGAAGCGACGCGCGCCGGGCGAGGATCGAACTCCTCGCCGCCATGGGATGCCCTGATCGAGATCCGACCTTCGAAGCCGTCGGCACCCTCGACCGGAACCAGTCCGTTCCCGACGAGTCGCGAATCATCGAACTCGCCCGCTCGGTCCGCCTCGACGTGGCGACGGCCCGCATGGGCGTCGTGGAGGCCGAGGCGGGTCATCGCCTCGCCGGCGCGGCCCGATGGCCGGAAGTCGGCGTGGGTGCGATGTGGAACCGGAGCTTCGTCGACCGCCAGGCGGTGCTCCCGGGTGCGAAGATCACCCTCCCGATCCTCGACGACGGCTCGACGAAGGTCGCCGCCGCCCGGGCCCGCCTCGACGCCGCACGTCTCCACCTGCTGGACGTCCGTCGCGCCGCGATCGGATCCGCCAGATCGACCCGGGAGGCCTTCGTCCGGTCGACGCGACGTTGCGTCGACTATGCGGAGACGGTGCTGGAACCGGCGATCGAAGCGGAGCGTCTCGCCGAGTCCGCCTATCGGGAAGGCGTGATCGATCTCACGGTGCTGCTCCTCGCCCAGCAACGACGCGTCGAAGTCGAACGCCGACTCGTGGAGTACCGGCTCGCATCGCACGTCGAACGCATCACGCTCGAAGAAGCGGTCGGTGGCTCCTTCGACCTCGAGCCGATACCCCCCGCGATCCCCCCCGTCGACGCCGCGTCGCAGACCGCCGTCGCCGATCCCTCGCCCACGGGCGGGCGGACGAACATGGAGCAATCCTCATGAACACCCAAGGAATCGAGAGCATCAGACCGGACGCGGGCGATCGGATCCCCCAACCGCCACGTCGCTTCATCGCGCGAATCGCGATTCCGGCCACGATCCTCGCAGCCACCTCCGGACTCGTCGCGTTCGTCGGCTGGGACGCGGTTCGACCCCGAACCGACGTCCGTGCCACCGCCGTCGCGATCCGGTCCATCGAAGCGGTCGCGTCCACCGTGACTCCGGAGAACCAGGTCCTCGTGCAGGCCCCGGGCTGGATCGAGGCCGATCCCTACTCCACCTACGTGCCGGCCCTGACGCAGGGCATCGTCTCGGAGATCCTCGTGCTCGAGGGCGATCGAGTGGAGGCCGGTCAGGCCGTCGCCAGGCTCGTCCCCGACGATGCCGAGATCGCGCATCGTCGAACCGAAGCCGTGGTCGAGCAGCGCCGGGGCGTGCTGGACGCGGCGATCGCGGCGCAGCAGGCCGCCACCGTCGAGATCGAGGAACTCGTCGAAATCGATCGACGCGTCGCGGTCATGGCGGCGAAGGAGGCGCAACTCGAGGCTGACCTCGCCGGATACCCCTCCCGGATCACGGGGCTCCGGGCTCGGATCGACGAGTTGAAGGACGAGCTCGCGCGAAAGTCGAAACTGGTCGAGCAAGGCGCGGTCGCCGCGGGTCCGGTCGAACGGATGCGGATCCGGCTTCGCTCGATCGACGCCGAGATCGAGGGCGTCGAGGCGGAACGTGACGCGGTGACCGCGAAGCTCGCGGCCGCCCGGGCGGAGCATGCCGCGAGCCTGAGAAATCGCGAACTGCTCATTCACGAGACCCTCGAGCTCGAGAACGCGAAGGCAGCGGTTCGGGTCGCGGAAGCCGAGCTGGATCGTGCGGTCGCGGACCGCGATGCGGCCGCCCTCGAACTCGAACGATGCACCGTTCGATCCGCGGTCGATGGCGTGGTCATCGAGCGACTGACCTCGCCGGGCTCGACCATCCAGTTCGGCAACGGACAGCACGGCGCGCATGTGATCCATCTCTACGATCCCGCCATGCTTCAGGTCCGTGCCGACATCCCGCTCGCGGAAGCGGCGCAGGTCGGCGTCGGCCAGCCCGCGGAGATCGTGATCGACCTGCTTCCGGACGTCGTGTTCAAGGGCCGGGTCACTCGATTCGTCCACCGGGCCGACGTCTCCAAGAACACCGTGGAGGCGAAGGTCCACATCGACGATCCGTCACCACTGCTCAAACCCGACATGCTCGCCCGGGTCCGGATCCTCGCACCCGGGAAGGACGAGACGTCGGCGGCACGTCGCACCGTGGACCGGGTCTTCGCGCCCGCGGATGCGATCGACGATTCGGGTCGGATCTGGATCGTGGCGAATCGCCGCGGTCGCGAAGGCATCGCGAATCGTCGCGTGGTCGAGGTCGGCGACCGGATGTTCGAAGGCTGGATCGAGATCCGGTCCGGACTGCGGGCCGGCGACATGGTGATTCTCGGGGACGGCGTCGGCGAAGGTGACGCCGTCCGGATCGAGGAAAGCAATCTGGGAGCGGACGCATGACACTCATCGAATGCCGGGATCTCACCCGGACCTACCACCGGGGTACGGAAGCGATCACC
>JAACEA010000174.1 GCA_009936695.1 Planctomycetia bacterium | reverse complement strand
GTCGCCGAAGCGAGCTACGCGACCATCAAGACCACGCTCGGGACCATCGTGGTCGAGCTCGACGACGAGAAGGCGCCGATCAGCGTCGCCAACTTCAAGATGTACGCGAAGGAGGGCTTCTACGACAAGACTCTCTTCCATCGCGTGATCCCAGGCTTCATGGTTCAGGGCGGTGGCTTCGACCACCACGGCGCCTACCCGCAGACGATGCACAAGAAGCCCGGTGCGAAGGCCGGCATCAAGAACGAATGGACCAACGGCCAGAAGAACAAGCGAGCGACGCTCGCGATGGCCCGCCTCGGCAACCAGCCGGACTCGGCCACCAACCAGTTCTTCATCAATCTCGCGGACAACGACTTCCTCGACCAGCCCCGTGACGGCGCCGGCTACGCGGTCTTCGGCAAGGTGATCGGTGGCATGGACGTGGTCGACAAGATCGCCGGCGTGCCCACCACCCGACTTCCGAACGGCATGGGCGACGTGCCCACCCAGCCGATGATGATCGAGTCGATCGCGTTCGTCACCAAGGCCGAGGCCGACAAGGCGATCGACGCGGACGCCCAGGCCCGCGTGGATGCGCTGCAGGCGGAACTCGACGCGGCGAAGAAGGCGCTCGAGGCGCTCAAGAAGGGTGGCAAATGACCACCCCCGACACGTTCCGCGTCTACAAGGGTGACGGCGATCGACTCGTCTAGGCGAGTCGGGAGACCCAGCGGCTCGTCATGCTGCCTGCGGGCGATCCCCGGATGGTCCGCGCCCAGCGTCGGATCCGGATCCAGTGGGGCCAGCACCTCCTCGATGATGTGCTCGACGGTCGATATCGCACCGTGATCTGCGGCGTGAACGACGAGAACAACGACCGTGGCATCCTCGGCGAACTCTTCAAGCTCATTCCCACGAGCCAGTGGACGCTGGCGAGCGCGACGAGCTACGCGAAGATGTTCCGCGACTCGGTCTCCGTGCACGCTCGGGAGGACCGGGAACCGTACGTCCTGAAGTTCGATCTCGATCGGCTTCTGATCCTCGCGCTGCTTCGGCCCGCGGGCCGCGATCACTTCACGCTCGAGGACGTCTTCCGAGGCTTCCGCACCATCTCGAAGATGCTGGAAGGCCGCCGGGATCGATACCCGGTCGCGACGGTCTCGTTCCTCGGGGCTCGTTCGAATCGCCTGATCGCCCACGACGATGGCGACGAGTCGAGCCTCGAGTCGGTGCTCGACGCGATGCACAAGGCCGGATTCGAAGGCGACTTCTACCCACCGGTCACGGCCTGGGACGTCGCGCCGACCGGCGTCTTCGCGAGCTATCCGTTCCCGGAGAGCCTCGATCGGATGCGCGAGGGCAGTTCCTGATTCTGCCGTACCGGGGTTCGATCACCCCGAAGAACGAAGCCGGCCCCGCGTCGACATGCGTCACTCACGCGTCGCGGGACCGGCTTTCTTCTTCATCCGGATTCGCTCGGGGCGGATCCATCCGGGGAGAGAGGCCGGCCCCGCGTCGGCGTGCGTCACTCACGCGTCGCGGGACCAGCCTTCTCTCTCCCCGAGAATCTTCACCGGGAAGCCGTCGCTTCTCAGCCGCGGCGGCGACGCGAAGTCAGACCCGCGATCCCGAGAAGGGCGATCGCGCCCGGCGCGGGCACGGAGAGGACGTCCACCGAGACCGCATCCAGACTCGAATTGGTGAGATCGCCCGAACCGAAGAAGAACGCGACGGTCGAGGAGACGCCACCGACGTTCGAGAAGTCGTAGGTGAACGACCAGGTCTCCTTCACGAAGCCGCCGAAGTCCTCGAGAGCACGGAGTTCGCTTTCGATCGGATCGATGTACTGGCCGAGGAAGAAGGCCTGGACATCCGAGGTGTCGATCGAACTTCCGAGAAACGAGAAGCTCAGAACGGCTTCGGATGCGGCGATCTCGACGTTCGAATAGATGTGGATGTCGAGCGGGCCGCCCGCGGCGTAGATGTTCCCGGAGCTCGCGATGACGGCGCCGGGTCCGAAGTTGTACACGTCGAATCCGCTTCCCGCTTCGGGGGCGTTGGCGCCGCCCGCGGCATCAGTGAAGCTGTCCCACCCTGCGTAGAAAGCCCCCGCGTCGCCTCTCCATTCGGGGACCAACGGGTCGGTGAGATCCGCGGCGGCGATTCCGGTGACCGCCGAAACGGCGGCGATGGCTGCAAAAATTCTCATTCGCTCAGACTCCTTGAGTTCGAATTGTGCGTTGGGAGAAGTGGGAGACGGATCCGGTCATGACAATTCGAGGAAGCATGGAGATCCGGTGTTGATACGTGGCCGCCGAGGATCGACGGCGTGATGTTCGATCGATTCAGATTCCGAAGGCCGCGAGCAGGCGGCCGAGGTCGCTGCCGCTCACGATGCCGTCGTCGTCGAAGTCGGCGGATTCGTCCGCCGTGTTCCAACGCGAAAGAAAGAGTCCGAGGTCGGCGCCATCCACGATGCAATCACCGTTGAGGTCCTCTCGAACCTTGCAGACGTCGACGATGTCGACGGTGAACGCGATGGCGGAGGACTCGCGGACACCGACTTCGACGAGCGGGTTCTCGCGGAGATAGAACTGGGTGAGAAGGGTGTCGCCCTGGCTCGCCCCGATCAGCGAAGTGACCGAGAAGACCAGACGTCCCTCGTCGAGGCTTTCACCGAGCCAGCCGTGAATCAGCGGATCCGAGGTGTCGAGTTCGAAGGTTGCGATCGCGCCCTCGGGCGGAATCTCGCCGGCCTCGAAACCGGGGAAGGCGGCGACGGCGACCGGGGTCGCGGTGAAGTCGTCCGTGATGCTGGAAGAGGCGTCGAACAGCGAGCCGTCCGCCGCGATCTCGGCGGCGAAGACGTTGCGGGTGCCCTGGCCGAAGATGTCGGTGTCCGAGAAGAAATCACCCTCGTTCCAGGAAAGTCGGTCGTAACCGTTCCGGAATCCCGCCGCGAAGAGTTCGATCGGACGTCCGGGGTCGACGTCGGGAAGGGCGTTCTCGGCTTCCTCGGGGAGGTAGGTCCGCCAATCGTCCACGGTGAGGTCGATGGGACCGGAGGCCGGTCCGGCGAGCGTGATCTCGAGCGCGAAGACCGAGACGTCGTAACTTCCGGCCCCCTGCCCCGGCGGGACGATCTTGGAGGTGTCGAAGGCGACGATCACCTGCCCGTCCCGGTTGTCGAAGGACGTCTCGTCCGGAAACGGGACGTATCCGAAGGTCGAACCCGCCGGCCGAGTTCCCGGGGTGGCGTTGAACGGATAACTCCAGCGGTCTGCCGTCGTCGACATGGTGATGTCGTAGGACTGGGCATCGAGCGGCCCGGCCAGACAGGCCGTGGTCAAGGCTGCGAGTCCGATCGGGCGGTAACGCGGACGATTCAAGAGGGCCATCGATTCAAGCTCCATGGGCCGTTCACGAGCGACCCGCCTTTGTTGATATTGAGACTTAGTCTCAAAAACGAAGAAATATAGCGAATCATTTTGAGACTGAGTCTCAAAATCATTTCAATTTGGTAGATTTCCAGATTCTGCGAGCCCGACGCCGTCGCGGCCCCCTGCCCATCCATTCAGGAGACCCCGTGCCCATGTCCCGCATGTTCCGCATGTCCCGCCCCCACCTGACCCCCTTCGTCGCCTCATGCGGCCTGCTCGCCCTCGCCACCGCCGGCGAAGCCCGCGGCCAGCACTTCGAGATGCCCGAGTCGATCTCGAACGACGCCTCGATGCCGGTCGGCCAGCCCATGGGCCTCCTGCCACGTCCCACCACGAGCTTCGGCGCGGCCACCGGAGACGGCTGGATCTACGTGCTCGGTGGCTACACCGGACCACCGCACGACTACTTCCGCGAGGCGCAGTGCAGCGACTTCCTTCGGATCAACATGCTCGATCCGTCCCACGTCGAATATCTCCCCCACGACGAGAAGATCCAGAGCTGTTCGATCGAGACCCATGACGGCCGGGTGTTCCGAATCGGTGGGATGATCGCCCGCAACTCCCGCGATGAAGCGCAGGCCCTCGACTCGATCGACGATGTCCGCGTGTTCGACTGCGATTCCAAGTCCTGGTATCCGTTGCCGCGACTGCCCCACCGTCGCTCCTCGCACGACAGCACCATGGCGGGCTCGCGGATCGTGGTCGCCGGTGGCTGGGGCATGGATCAGGAGGCCGACACCCAGACCTGGCACGAGGACGTGCTGGTCCTCGATCTCGAGAATCTCGACGAGGGATGGAAGAGCATGCCGGCCCCGTTCAAGCGACGCGCCCTCGCCACCACCGCGGTCGACGACCAGCTGGTGACGATCGGTGGCATCACCGCGGATCGCAAGATGAGCGACGCGGTCGACGTGATGGACCTCCGGACCGGACGCTGGACATCGGGCCCCGCCTACCCCGGCGTCGCGTTCGGCGTCGCCGCCGAAACCCGGGACGGACGCGTGGTCGCGTCGGGCGCGGATGGCAAGGTCTTCGACTGGGCCCCCGGCGAACCGGCGTGGCGACATGTCGGAAACCTCACCTTCCCGCGGTTCTTCCACCAGATCGCGGTCACGCCTGACGACGACCTCATGTTCGTCGGCGGCATCTCCCGCGGCGTGCGCCCCGCGCACGTCGAGCACCTCGATCTCGAGGACGACCGCGTGACGACCAAGGTCCGCCACCTCACGATTCCCACCCCGATCGCATCGAAGAACCGGCAGGGGATGTTCGTGCACGACGGCTGGCTGCACCTCTTCGGCGGCAACAACAGCACCGGCCAGCACGACTTCGAGGCGGAGAACTTCCTCGAGGAGTCGTATCGACTCTCGCTCGCCAACCTCGAGTGGGAGACGTTCGAGCCGTATCCCCACCGCCGACAGACGATCAAGACCGCGACCGCGGGATCGAACGGCGCGATGTACGCCCTCGGCGGCTTCGGCCACGACGGCGAAGTCGCCCGGACCTGGACCGAGGGGTATCGATACGACCCTGAAGAGGACGCGTGGATGGACGACGCACCGAGCCTTCCGGTTCCCCGAAGCCAGTTCGGCTTCGCCGAGCACGACGGAACGCTCTGGGTCTTCGGCGGCCTCGACTACGACCCGCGACGACCGAAGGAAGACCGATTTCGTCACGTCACCGAGGTGGTCTCCGCCTCGATCGATCGCGGCGACGAGGAGTTCGCCTACGAAGGCGTCAATCTGACCGGCCCGCGGCGGGCCTTCGGTGGCGCCGTCCTCGACGGCTCGTACTACCTCGTCAACGGCATGCGGGAGAACTTCCAGATCGTGGACTCGGCCGAACGTTTCGACTTCGAGACGGGTCGCTTCACCGAGATCGCCGCGCCGAACCGCCCGAGGTTGAGCGGCCAGCTCATCCCGCTCAACGGCAGGCTCTACTTCGCCGGTGGCTCCAGTCCCACCGCGGACGGCGGATTCGAACCGAATCCCAGTCTCGAGGTCTACGACCCCGCCACCGATCGCTGGTCCACGGTCATGGAGACCATCCCGGTCACCCCGACCCACCTCCGGATGATGCCGTACCGCGGACGGATCCTGCTCTTCAGCAGCCACGTCGACGAGGGTGGCAAGGTCGACCTGGTCTTCGTGGATCCGGGCACGCCGCGCCCGGCCGCCACCGGCGTGGTGGCGACCGAGATCGCGGGCGACGAGGAATGAACCGGCCGGCCTCGGCGCGGGGGATCAGCCGAAGCTGATTCCCTGCGCCAGGGGCAGATCGTCGCCCCAGTTGATCGTGCAGGTCTGGCGTCGCATGTAGGCCCGCCACGCGTCCGAGCCCGATTCGCGGCCGCCACCGGTGTCCTTCTCGCCACCGAAGGCGCCGCCGATCTCGGCCCCGCTGGTACCGATGTTCACGTTCGCGATGCCGCAGTCGCTTCCGGCGTGGGACAGGAATCGTTCCGCGCTCCGCACGCTGTCCGTGAAGATCGCCGAGGACAGCCCCTGATCGACGTCGTTGTGGATCCGCATCGCCGCATCGAGGTCCTCGACCGGGAAGACGTAGAGGATCGGCGCGAAGGTCTCGTCCTTCGTGACCGCGGGCACCACGCCCTTCGGCACGCGGACGATCGTCGGTTCGACGAAGTTGCCGGGTTCGGCCGCGTGGCGATCGATGCCTTCGAGGCCGCCGCACACCACGTCGCATCCTTCAGAGACCGCCCGCTCGATCGCGGCCCGCATCGCGGCGACCGAATCGGGGGAGATCAGCGGCCCCATCAGCGTTCCATTGGCGAGTGGATCGCCGATGGGCACCGAGGCGTACGCGTTCCGGAGGCGATCCACGACGTCGTCCACGATCGACTCGTGACAGAGCAGCCGTCGCGTCGAGGTGCATCGCTGGCCGGCGGTGCCCACGGCCCCGAAGAGCACGCCACGGATCGCGAGTTCGAGATCGGCGTCCGGCATCAGCACGATCGCGTTGTTGCCGCCGAGCTCGAGCAGGCTGCGACCGAGGCGTCCCCCCACCACTTCACCGACCCGACGCCCCATCCGACAGGACCCGGTCGCCGAGATGAGCGGCAGTCGACGGTCGGCGATCATGGGTTCCCCGACCGCCTCGTCGGTTCCGATGACGAGGCTGAACACGTCGCACGGATCACCGTGCTTCGGCGTGAAGACATCCTGATCCCGCATCACGCGATGCGCCACCTCGGTCATCGCGATCGCGGTGATCGGCGTCACGAGGCTCGGCTTCCAGATCATGGCATCGCCACAGACCGCCGCGAGCATCGCGTTCCAGGCCCAGACCGCGGCGGGAAAGTTGAATGCGGTGATGATCCCCATGGTCCCGATCGGATGCCACTGTTCGTACATCCGGTGCGAGGGCCGTTCGCTGTGCATGGTGAGCCCGTGGAGCTGCCGGGAGAGGCCGACCGCGAAGTCCGCGATGTCGACGCATTCCTGGATCTCGCCGATCCCCTCGGGTCGGATCTTGCCCATCTCGAGCGTGACCAGATCCCCGAGCGGCTCGAGATGCTCGCGGAACGCGTTCCCGATGCGTCGCACGAGTTCGCCGCGCTTCGGCGCCGGGAGCATCCGCCATTCGGCTTGCACCAACTGCGCTCGCTCCACGGCGGCGTCGTAGGCGGCGGTGCCGACCAGCCCGACCCCCGCCAGCGGCCGCCCGTCGCTCGGGTTGAGACTGAGGACCCGATCCGGTCCCGCCTCGGCGGGAAGAATCGCAGGATGGCCGGTGAGCGAGAGCCGCTCGAGAATGCCCGCGAGGGCCGGATGATGCTGATTCGTGGTCATTCGAGGAATCTAGCAGGAGTCCGGAATCCCCGAATGAAACGACCCGCGCCGAAGGGCGGCGCGGGTCGCGGAGAAGCGAATGGAGACGGAGGTGGTCGTTCAGTCGCGACGACGACGACCGGCGAGTCCGGCAAGCCCGAGCAGGGCGACCGCACCGGGGGCGGGGATGACCGACTGCACGTCGATCGAGACGCCTTCGAGCGTGTTCGGCCCGTCGATCTTGAAGAAGGACGCCCAGAACATGCCGTCGCCCGCATAAGAGGAGGCGTCGAAGGTGAACGCATCGTTGACTCGGAAGAGTCCGTCACCGATGAACTGGGAGTAGGTCCGCTCGGACGAGACCGGGTTGAAGTAGTCCCCGGCGGCGCCGGGACCGAAGTCGCCGATGAAGAACTCCACCGACGTCGGCGTGGGATCGAACGACGTGTAGGTGACGTTCAGGACCGCCTCCGCGGTGGGTCGGCCTTCGCCGTAGACATGGACGTTCAGGCCGCCGGGACTGAAGATCCCGCCGTCCACGATCTGGGCACCACCCACGAAGTTGAAGACCTGGGCGGAGAAATCGAAGGGCGGGAACGTCGGAAAGTTCGGTGCCGCGAACGGGTCGGTGAATGAATCCCATTGGTAGTAGAGACTGCCGGAATCACCGCGCCACGTCGGCGCGGCGGGGTCGGCGAGATCCGCGAACGTGATGGAACCGATGGTGAGGGAGGCGATCAGGGCGAGGGACTTCATCTCGTGATTCTCCTGGATGTCGAAGCGACGATTTTGATTCGAAAAGACGGACGTTCAAGGCTAGCGATCGGACCGGACCCGATCAAGACCTCAGGGGTCTTCGCATCCACGCCGGATTCGGCTTCGCGAGGACCGTCGTTTTCCCGAAAGCCCGCCGACTTTCGTAGACTCTGATGACCTGCGACGCCCGGCGTCGACTTCCCCGAAGGACCGAAAATGCCGCTCGACCGAAACGGAATCACCCGCCGCGCCGCCCTCGAACTCCAGGACGGCTTCTACGTCAATCTCGGCATCGGAATGCCCACCCTGGTCGCGAATCACGTTCCCGACGACATGACGGTCTGGCTCCAATCCGAGAACGGACTGCTGGGCATGGGCGCCTTCCCGACCGAGGACGAGGTCGATGCCGACCTGATCAATGCTGGTAAACAAACGGTTACCGGGGTTCCGGGCCATTCGTTCTTCTCGAGCGCCCAGAGCTTCGGCATGATCCGCGGCGGTCACATCGACCTCGCGATCCTCGGGGCGATGGAGGTGAGCCAGGCGGGGGACATCGCGAATTGGATGATTCCCGGCAAGATGGTCAAGGGCATGGGCGGCGCGATGGACCTCGTCGCCGGCGTCCGCCGGGTCATCGTGACCATGGAACACAACAACAAGAAGGGTGCGGCCAAGATCATTCCCGAGTGCACCCTGCCGCTCACCGGTCTCGCCTGCATCGACATGATCATCACCGACCTCTGCGTGATGGAGATGGATCCGGATCGACGTCGCTTCCGAGTGACCGAGATCGCCCCCGACGTCACCCGCGAGGAGATCGCCGAGCGGACCACGGCCGAAATCCTCTTCGCCGACGAACTTCGGACCATCGAATCATGACCCGCCGCTTCGCATTCGCAATGGCATCGGTGACGACGGCCGGACTCCTTCAGGCCTGCACCCCCCGGAAGATCGAGCAGGAGCCGCCCGCCCCCGTCGCCCTCTTCAACGGCGTCGACTTCGCCGGCTGGAAGGTCGACGACACGGCGGCCGAGCACTGGCGGGTCGTCGACGGCCAACTCGACTTCGACGGCGTCAAGGGCGATCTCTGGACGAGCGAGTCCTACGAGGACTTCCAGGTCGAGCTCGAATGGCGATGGGAAGGCGACTCCCAGGGCCCGAGGCAGCGACCGTTCATCGAGCCCGACGGCTCCTACCGACTCGACGAGGATGGCAGGCAGGTCACCATGCTCGTCGAGGAACGAGACAGCGGCATCTACCTCCGCGGCAATTCGAAGAGCCAGGTCAACCTCTGGGAATGGCCCGCGGGGAGTGGCGAGGTCTACGGATACCGAACCGACGGGAGCATGCCTGCGGCGACCCGGGCCGCGGCGACCCCCCTTCTGAACGCGGATCGACCGGTCGGCGAGTGGAACCGACTCACGATCCGTCTGATCGGCGAGACCCTGGACGTGTGGCTGAACGACCTCCACGTGATCGTCGCCTGCGAACTCCCCGGAGTCCCGGAGTCCGGGCCGATCGGATTGCAGGCCCACGGATCGGGGATCCGCTTCCGCGACCTGTCCGTTCGTGAATTCGCGATCGCCGACGAGCAGGCGGAATCACGAGTCTCCGGATCCGACTGACCGTTCCGCGCCGGCACACCGTGCACCCGGATGACAACACCCCCCCGACCCTGCGGATCGGAGGGGTGCCGTGGTTGTCTCGTCCGGGGCAGTCCGCTCAGCGACGACGACGACGGCCGATCAGGCCCATCGCAGCGAGCGGGGCGAGGCCGCCGATGCCGGGAACCGCCTGCGAACCGGCGAGGTTGTCGATCAACATCGAGTGCGAAGTGATCTCGTTGCCACCCTGCGACACCTCCAACTCGATCTTGTACTCGCCCGTCACATCCGGGTCGAATCCCGCGAGGCTGAAGAACGTGTAGCCGAAGTTCCAGGAGTTCGCGTAGAACTGATCGCCCCAGCGGAGATTCTCACCGCTGAAGGTCGCGTTCGCGGCCTTGGTGACACTCTTGTCCGCCGTGAGACTGCCGGGCTTGAAGAAGTTGAAGGTCAGGTCGTAGTTCGCATCCGTCGGGATCTGACCGTTGACCGTGAAAGCCCAGTCGAAACTCCACTTGAAGTTGCCGGCGTTGCCACCGCCGGTCGAACCGCCGGCGGAGCCGTAGTAGGTGCCGGCGCCGTCGTTGTAGAGCGAGTTGCTCGAAGCGTCGCCGATCGAACCGTGACCGCCGGACCGCGGGTCACCACCGTCGGTCGGCATGTTGTCGTAGTAGGACGAGGCCTTGAGGCCGAGGGTCAGGATGTCGCCTTCTTCGTTACCGTTGATCTGGTAGTTCCGCGTCCAGAAGTTGCTGCTTCCGATGCCGCTGGCACCCGCAAGGGAATCGAAGTCGAGGGCGGTCTGACTGCCCTGGGCACCCCAGCCGAGATCACCGAACTGGTTGTAGCCGAAGCCGCCGCCTGCCGCCGCCACCTGAGTCATCGCGGTGGCCACCACCGCGGTCGTGATAAACGTACGAATCATGAGTCACTTTCTCCGTTGCACACTGAACCGAGTCCCCGGGCATGAAACCGAAATCATGCCACCAGGCAACCTCTGACAAACCGTCAGAGAACGAGCCCCCGAAACGTTAACGACCGGAGGCCCCTGCTCAAGGACTTGAAACAGCATTTGCGGCCAGGTCATCGAGAACGCGACCAGATCGGGCAGGTACTGACGAAGACCGCCCTGATCGTCAGATCAGGGCGGTCGTGGAATCATTATCGGCCGCGGCGGGCCTTCTCAACCCTCGCGGCGAGCGAGACTCAGAATTCGCGCTCGCGATGCTGCATCTGCGCCTTGAGACGGGCGAGGATCGAGGAGTGCATCTGACTGACCCGACTTTCGGAGAGATCGAGGGTGATGCCGATCTCCTTCATCGTCATCTCCTCGTAGTAGTAGAGGATGACGATCAGCCGCTCGGCCCGCGAGAGGCCCTTGGTGAGCAGTGACTGGAGATCCTGCCGCTGAACCGCGGTAAGCGGATTCTCCTGCCGGGTGTCCTTGACCACGTCGATCTCGCGGACGTCCTTGCTCGAGTCGGTCTCGAACCACTTTCGGTTGAGACTGACCTGGGTCACGGGACGTGAATCCCGCTTCAGCTTCCGGTATTCCTCGGGCGGAAGCTGGAGCCGATCCGCGATCTCGTCGTCGGAGGCGGCGCGGCCGGTCTCCATCTCGATCTGCTTGCGGGTCGACTCGAACTTGCTGGTCCGGGATCGGACCAGCCGGGGAACCCAGTCCATCGAACGCAGCTCGTCGAAGATCGCACCGCGGATCCGCTGCGTGCAATAGGTCTCGAACTTGACGTTCCGCCCGGGATCGAACGCGTTGATCGCGTCCATGAGACCGAACGAGCCGGCCTGCATCAGATCGTGCGTGTCGACCTCGGAGGGCAGCCGCATGGCCATCCGCTCCGCGGTGAAGCGAACGAGATCGTGGTACTTCTCGATCAGGAAGTTGCGGACGTCCTGCGTCTGCTCCTCCCGATACATGCTC
>JAACEA010000173.1 GCA_009936695.1 Planctomycetia bacterium | reverse complement strand
GGTTAGCCTCGCGCTCGAAACGATCCCGGACCCGGCAAGGAGATCCCGCACATGAAATACATCGTTCGAAGCGTGGACGGCCGGGAGTACGGCCCGTTCGGCAGCGATGAACTGCGGGAACTCGCCGATCAACGTCGGCTCGGCCCCGGCGATTTCGTCCGCCGCGAGACCGGTCGGACCTGGAGTCCGTTCGAGCGGATCCCCGGCCTCGGCGACCGCCCCCCGACTCCGCGTACCGATGCACCCTCCCCCGGGCCCGGCCTGCCCAGCGGCGCCGAGAACGCCCCCGAACTGGAAATCACCGAGTTCGAGTCGACTCCGGAGCCCCTTGAAGAGGCTGAGGATGCCGAGCCGGACGACCTCGTTTCGACGGTGTTCGAACGAACATCGGGCTCGGGACACGAGCTCGATCTCGCGCGGGCCTCCGCCAACGCGAACGCGCTGGTCGAGAACGGCGTGCTGGTCGAGCGCCTGCCCGGTGAGTCCGATGTCTTCACGCTGAACCAGTCGTTTCTCGACATGACCCGGAACTCGCTCCTCGCCGCGGTGCTCGGACGGCGGGGCACGCTGATCTGCACCAATCGACGGATCGCCACGGTCCTGCCCGATCTCATGACCCAGTCCACCCGGATCGCGTATCCCGAACGGATCCGATCCATCGGCGTCGAACGCCGGACGAGTCCGCTTCGACTCGTCTTCGGCGCGATCCTGCTCTTGAACGCGATTCTCACCGTCGTGGGCGCAGGCCTTCTCGGCACGGTGACGACGGCCCTCGACGCCGCCGCCGGCACCTCGATCGCCGCGGCGTCGACCGGCGCGAGCGTCGCCATCGCCGCGATCTTCGGTCTGGCCGGAGTCCTGCTGCTGCTGACCTCGACCTCCCGGGCGCTGGTCGTCGATGGCGGGGAGTCGATCTCGTTCCCGTGTGGACGCGTCACCGCCTGGCACCTCGGCAGGCTCGACGAGGCGAGAAACGCGGCGATCGCCGACCTCGATTCCCGGCGGACCGACGACGTCCCCGGGTCGACCGGGTGACGCTCCGGCGATCCGGATTCAAAGTTCGAATTCGTCTCCGTCGCCGAAGTGGTCCTCGTCGGGGGATTCGATTCGATCCTGCTCGGTGATCCGCGCATCGACCAATCGCCAACCATCCGGCCCGTCGACGACATCCCATTCGGCCACGTACTCGTTGATGCGTCGATGGCTGTGGCCCCAGTGGCTCACCACGCCTTCGACCTGCCAGCGACAGTCGACCTCGAACGCCGATCGTGCGTCCCCGTCGTCTCCATCCTCCTGTCGGATCTCCCCGACGACGATGTCGATCGGTCGGACTTCGGAGATTCGTGCCACCGCACCGCCCTCCTCCTGCATCACGAGCCCCTGGAAGATGGTGCGATACAGTTTCTGCAGGAACGGGCCCTGGACGCTTCGATCCAGCGCGTCGTAGATGTCCCCTTCGTCGACGTAGTCGAAGGCTCGGTAGACGTTCGCATGCAGCGGGCGGAAGATCGCCTCGGCCTCCTCGGCATCCGGCGCCCGGGGGCCGCCGCCGAACTCGACCGTTCCCACGTCGGTGAGCAGCACCGCGACGCCACCGATCAGGAAGAGACCTTCGATGACCACCGAGGCCGCGATCGGTCTCGACGACCCGGACGTCCGCGACATCCGGATCCCCACGACGATCACGATTCCACCGACCGCGAAGAGCAGGATCGCCAGCACTGGAATCGCGACCGGCGGATCGACGGGGGAAGCGGGCACCTCGAGCAATCGAGCGTCGATCGACTCCCCCATCGCCTTCCAGGTGACGCCGGGGCGGTCACCGCTGAAGAGGAGCGGCTGTCGCACGCCCTCGGCGTCGAGTTCGGCTGCGATGTCGAGCGGCGGCGGATCGACCGCATCGGTGAGGATGTCCGGCGGGAACGTCGTCCACGAGAGTTCGACCGTCGACGGCTTCCCGTCGGTCGGATACACCAGTTCGAATCGGATCTTGCGCAGGCCACGTTCCCCGGAGATCGGGAACAAGGGCAGGAGCGCGAGATCCGGATCGTTGATCTGAAGCCCCTCCACGGATGGCTCGACCAACTGCCCATCGATCCGGAGCGGATGACGACGGGTGAAGAACTCCAGCAGGAGTGGCTCGACCGCCGGCCACTCGATGGTGGAGATCCGGGCCGGCTCCTCCCGCGGAAAGTCGACGATGTGGTCGAGGAACACGAGGTTCATCTCGAGCCGGACGACCACCGCGGATTCATCGATCGAGATCCGGACATCGACGTGCGGACCGTCCTGGGGATGGACGTCCGCCGGTGCGATCGCGGCGACGAGGAGGACGACGAATGCGGGAATCGCTGTTGAGAGAAGACGCCAGGGGCGGTCGACGAGCGTGTTCATGCCCCGAGTCTACGCATCCCGGGTGTCGGCCGCGGCGTGCAACCCCCTTCGGCAACGACGGTTGAATCCGGACCCGGGGCCTCTGAGGCTTCGGGGACGCGGCGCCGGGATCCGACCCGAGCCGCGGCTCGGCCCTATGCTCCACCCCTCCGACCCTTCGAACGGTCGCCTTTCACGATCCGGAGTCAACACACCGTGAACCCGATTCAATTCCGCCGCGTCCACCTCACCCCGATCCTGCTCACCCTCGGTCTCGCCGGTGCCGCCACCGCGATCGCGACCGAGGAAGGCGACCGGATTCGCGAGGCGATGATCGAGGTCCCCGTCGAGGAACGGGTCTTCAACGATCACATCACGATCCTCTCCAGTCCGTGGATGGGTGGCCGACTCCCGGGAACGCCGGGGATGGAGAAGGCCCGCGACTACGTCATCTACTGGTACGAACAGGCCGGTCTCGAACCCGGCATGGTCGACGCCGAGACCGGGGAGCGGAGCTGGAAGCAGGCGTTCGAACTCGGATCCAAGACGGAGTTTCGAGACCAGTCCCTCGTGATCGACGGGGCGAACGGCGAAGTCGTGTTCGAACTCGGCGAGGACTTCGAATTCACGGGACTCGGAGGCGACGGCGAAGTCGAGGGCGACATGGTCTTCGTGGGCTATTCGATCGAGGACGGCAACGACGACTATCAGTCCTTCGAGGAGGACACCGACCTCACCGGCAAGATCGCGGTGATGATGCGTTTCGAACCGATGGACGAGGAAGGCAACAGCCTCTGGAACGAGCGACGCTGGTCCCGCAAGTCCACCTTCGCGAGCAAGTTCGGCGCTCTCGAGAAGCGG
>JAACEA010000172.1 GCA_009936695.1 Planctomycetia bacterium | reverse complement strand
GGTTGATGGAGATGAACGCGTGCGCGGGGCCCGGATCGACCCCGTAGCGTTCGACCATCAACTCCTCGAGGATCGGCACCACCATCGCATCCGGAAGGGCCGTGAGCACCAGCAGCACGCCGATGAGCACGAAGTCCAGAACACGCCGTCGAGTCATGGCGGACTCGTCCGAGCGAGGTGCGACTTGGGGTTCGTCAGGGCTCAAGGGGGACGGGCTCGCAGCATGGTTCCGGGCGACGGAGGAAACGCCACCACCAATCCGAGGACACCCCGGAGGGGGTACACTCTACGGCCCGCAAATGACGCCCGAAGTCCCTGAAACACGGGAATCGAGCGGTTCCTGAAGGATTACTGCCATGGTCGACAAGGTCTTCGACACTCCCGCCGCCGCCCTCGAAGGTCTCGTGGAGAATGGGATGACGATCGCCGTCGGCGGCTTCGGTCTCTGCGGCATCCCCGAGCAGTTGATCACCGCCCTTCGAGACACCAAGGCCAGCGACCTCGTCGCAGTGAGCAACAACGCCGGTGTCGACGACTGGGGCCTGGGTCTCCTGCTCCAGACCCGGCAGATCCGAAAAATGGTCTCCAGCTACGTCGGCGAGAATGCGGAATTCGAACGGCAATTCATGGCCGGTGAGCTCGAGGTCGAATTCAACCCACAGGGCACGCTCGCGGAACGAATGCGGGCCGGAGGGGCCGGAATCCCGGCTTTCTACACCCGTACTGGCGTTGGAACCCTCGTTGCGGAAGGGAAGGAGATCCGCGAATTCGATGGTGAGCCCTACGTCATGGAGCGTGGCATCCGAGCGGATCTCGCCCTCGTGAAAGCCTGGAAGGCCGATCGGAGCGGAAACCTGATCTACCGGAAGACGGCCCGGAACTTCAACCCGATGGTGGCCGAATGTGGCCGCCGCACCGTCGTCGAGGTGGAGGAAATCGTCGAGACCGGCACGCTGGACCCTGATGGGATCCACACCCCCGGGGTGTACGTCGATCGGCTCGTCGTCACAACGTCCGAGAAGCGAATCGAGCAACGGACGGTGCTCGCCGACTGAGACGCACTTTTGGCCGATTCGGTCCTCCAGCCGGTTCCATTCCGACAATCGTCGCGGATCTGGACCGAGGACGACGAAAAGGGCCCTTCTCGGCCGTTTCTTCGTGTCGGCGTGCCATATTCTCCCCCGTGCAGCGTTCTGCTCAACGTTCGGAACCGCCTCAGCCGGTCCTCTTCGGGCCCCCGCTCCAAAGCTTCGGAGTTTCATGACCATGCTTCTTCGTCAACTCAAGTCCTCCGTACTCGTCGCCGCCCTCTCCATGGGGACCGCGATGTCGATCTCGACTCCTGCATCGGCCCAGTTCGGGGCGCAGGCCGGATTCGCGGATTCCTTCCGTCCCGAGTTCCTGGATCGGGACATGCCCCTCTTCGTCGAGATCCTCAAGCTTGAAGACTGGCAGCGACCGATCGTCGAGGTGCTTCTTCAGGACTACATGGTGTCCTACGAAGCGGGCGTGGAGGACGTGAAGAATCGGATGCGTGGCCTCCAGAGCCGGATCGGAAACGCCCGACCGGACGCGGTCATGGAGATGATTCTCGAACCCCTCGCGGTCTGGGATGCCGAGCGGGCCGAACTCGGCCGGACATTCCTCAACAACGTCCGGGCACAGTTGACCGGCGCCCAGATCGATCGCTGGCCACGGTTCGAACGCACGCTCCGACGCGAGAAGGAACTGCCCAAGGGCGAATTGATGGGCGAATCCGTGGACCTCTTCACCCTCGTGCGGACCCTTCGATTCCCGTACGAGATCGAGGAGGCGATCGATCCGATCGTCGTCGACTACGAGCTCGCACTCGATGAGGCGCTCGCGGTGAGAGCCGCGAAGATCGATTCGCTTCAGGATCAGATCAAGGATGCGATGGCCTCGATGGACTTCGAGGCCGGTCTCGCGGCCACGGATCAGATCATGGCGACACGGGTGCAGGTCCGACGCATCCAGGACGAGTTCCTGGAGCGTATCGCCGAAGCGCTGCCCGGCGAGTTCAACGAACGCTTTCGTGATGCGGCGCTGGCGGATGGATATCCCCGGGCGTTCCGGCCCACGCCCATTCCCCGGCTTCTCGAGAGCATCCGCACGCTGTCCGATCTCACCGATGCCCAGCGGGCCCAGCTCGACGAGATCGAAGTCGACTTCGACCTTCGGCTCGAGAACATCGAGATGCGGATCGTGGAAGCCTTCCGCGTGCATGAGCCGGGCGAGGCGCGGATCAAGGTGCAGCGGATGATCGACCGCCGAAACGGCAAGAAGGTGGAGCGGATCCAGAGCGAAGCCGACCGGATCGTCGCCGAGAAGAACGACCTCGTCGACGAGACCCGACGCCGCATCCTCGCGGTGCTGACCCCGGAGCAGACGGGAGCCCTCCCCGGAAACTCGCGATCGGTCGACGGCGCCGCGGGCGCCACGGGCGGCAGCCCGAGTGGAGTCAGGAGCGACAAGATCCGAACGCTCGCACCGGGCAAGGAGCATCCGGCGCGCCCGCGATTCAAGAGCCCCGATGAATTGAGCAAGAACCGCGGCGACGGCGTCGGCTCCAGAAGCACTGCGCCGTCGGGCGACAAGGGCGGGAAGCAGGATCGCGGCAGCGATTGATCCGCGATCCAACCAGGAAATTCTGGGGCGGTGCCGCATCGCCCCCCGGCACCATCAGGAAGCGACACCCTCGTGAGCGAACAGATCGGCGAAGAACCGCGTTTCGAGTCCTCGACCACCTTCGGGGGGGATGAGGAAGCCGCTGCGCCCGAGATCACGCTGGAGATTCCCGGCGACTCCTCGCCGGAAACGGTGCCCGTCGGTCCGGATCTCGATCGCCTGCGACTCCTGGGCATCCAGATGCTGGACCGGATCCCCGAGTTCGAGACGGAAGCCACGGAAGTGCTCCCGCCCGAGGTCTCCGTCCGACTCCGCGTGGTCCCGATCACCCTCGAGCCCGGTCGCGTGACGGTGGTGATGCTCGATCCGCTCGATACCGAGGCGGTCGACGAAGTGGCGATCAGGACCTCCCGCGAAGTGGTGCGGATCGGCCTCGAGCCGGCGCTCTTCGCCGAGCTGATGAAGGCCGCCTACGGAACCACCGCGGCCCGCATGGCGGAGAGTCTCGCGGCCGACGACGACATCGCGACCGAGACCGAACACAACCTCGACGCGATCGAAGCCGACGACGTCCATCAGATGGCGGAGCAGCCGTCGCTGATCAACCTCGTGAACCTGCTGCTCCTCGAAGCGATCCAGTCGCGGACGAGCGACGTCCACGTCGAACCCTTCGAAGACGAACTCAAGGTCAAGTACCGGGTGGACGGAGTGCTCCGCGAGCAGCCCTCCCCGCCGAAGCACCTCCAGGCCGCGCTCGTCGGTCGAATCAAGATCATGGCCCACATGAACATCGCCGAGCGGTACGTGCCCCAGGACGGCCACATCTCGCTGCGATTCGAGGGCCGCAAGGTGGACATCCGCGTCTCGACGGTGCCGACGTTGTACGGCGAGTCGGTCGTGATGCGAATTCTCGACAAGTCATCGCTTCCCCTCGATCTCAAGAGCCTCGGAATGGCCGAGCGCGATCGGGACACGATGGACCGGTTGATCGCGAAGCCGCACGGACTGGTCCTGGTCACCGGCCCCACCGGCTCGGGAAAGACGACCTCCCTCTACGCCGGCCTCAGCAAGCTGTACGACCCCCGCAAGAAGATCATCACCATCGAGGATCCGGTCGAATACGAGCTCTCGGGAATCAACCAGATCCCCGTCAACCCGAAGCGCGGACTCACCTTCGCCTCGGGGCTTCGTTCAATCCTCCGCCAGGACCCCGACGTGATCTTCGTCGGCGAGATCCGTGATGCCGAGACCGTCGACATCGTGATTCGATCGGCCCTCACCGGTCACCTCGTGTTCTCGACCCTGCACACCAACGATGCGATCTCCTCCGTCGGACGAATGATCGACATGGGAGCCGAGCCCTACCTCGTCGCGTCGGTCCTGGAAGGCCTGCTCGCCCAACGACTCGGCCGGCGGATCTGCACCCACTGCAAGACGCGGGTTCCGATGCCGGAGGATCTGCGGCATCGGCTGCCGCCCGAGGAGACGGACCGCCTCGAGGGCATGATGTACGTCGGGACCGGCTGCGAGAAGTGCTCGAACACCGGATTCCGCGGCCGTCTTGGTTTCTACGAACTCATCAGGATCTCGCCCACGCTGCGGGCCGGAATCTCCGAGGGGCGATCACTCATGGAGCTTCGCACGATGCTCGGCGAGGACTTCGTGACCATGCGCGAGGACGGGATCCGCAAGGCGATCGATGGACTCACCACGCCTGAGGAGGTCCTTCGGGCCACCCAGGACGTCGACGATTTCGGGGCTTGACCGACCATGCCGGCATTCGCATATCAGGGAATCGACGAACAGGGCCAGAAGGTGTCGGGGACCGTCACGGCCACGTCGCGAGCCGGCGCCGTGGACCGGATCCGCGCCCTCGGTCGACAGGCGACGGAGATCGTCGAGTCCACCGAGGAGGCGGCGGCGGTCATCGACTCGAAGAGCCGCCCCTCGATCTCCGCGGTCGAGCTCGCCAATCTCATGCGCGAACTCGCCACCGCGATCGAAGCGGGACTGCCCCTGATGCAGGGACTCGTCACCGTGCGTCGGCAGGCTGCGAACGTCCGACAGGAGGTCATCCTCGACTTCCTCATCGCACGTGTGGAGTCGGGTCGTCCCCTGCACGAGGCCTGCAAGGAGTACGGGGGCCCGTTCGACGACATGGTCGTCGGCATGATCCGCGCCGCGGACGCCTCCGGGAAGATGCACGAGGTGCTGCACCAGCTCTCCGACCTTCTCGAACGCAGCGTCGAGGTCCGGCGGGAACTGGTCGGGGCGACGATCTACCCGATGATCGTGATGGTCATCATGGCGATCAGCGTGGTGATCTTCGTCACGGTGCTCCTTCCGAAACTGATGGTGCCGCTGCAGGCCCAGGACGTGCCGCTCCCCTGGCCGACGCAGGTCCTGCTCGCGGTCGCCGACTTCGTCGGGGCCTGGTGGTGGCTCATGATCGCCGGTGCGATCGGCGGCTTCTTCGGCTGGCGGGCCTGGACCGCGGTCCCCGCGAACCGACGCAAGGTCGACGGCTTTCTCCTGAAGGTCCCCCTCCTCGGCACGCTTCTTCGTGACATCGCAGTGGCCCGGTTCACCCGGACCCTCGGCACGCTCTGCGCCGCCGGCATCCCGATCCTGACGTCACTCGGGATCGTCCGGGACACGCTCGGCAACACGGTGATGATGGACGCGATCGACGAGGTTCGGGAACGCGTCACCACCGGCGGCTCGCTCGCCACGCCGCTCGAACGATGCGGCCACTTTCCACCGCTCCTCGTCCAGATCGTCAACATCGGAGAACGATCCGGCCGGCTGGAAGGGATGCTCCTCCACGCCGCTTCGGCGTTCGATCGCCAGGTGAACAACAGCCTCAAGATCTTCAGCAAGGCGCTCCCACCGGCGATGCTGGTCGTGATGGCCTGCGTCGCCGCCTTCGTCCTCGCCGCCATCCTGCTTCCCCTCCTCGAGATGCAGCAGGCGGTCGCCGGGGGCCGATGAATATCATCACCGTTGATTCCGCCTCCTCAAGGGCCTTCGGCCCGTCCCACGACATGGACCGACACGCAATGAACCGCACCACTTCCCGACACGCAACGTCCCGTATCCACGCTCCGCGACGAGGCTTCAGCCTCCTCGAGGTCATCATCGCGGTGACCATCGTCGCGCTCCTCGCGACGCTCGTCGTGCCGAGACTGACCCGGTTCCTCGCCGGAGCGAACGAGGACAAGGCGGTCGCCGAGGTCAACAGCCTCGCCAACGCCGTGCGCCTGTACATCACGCAGAACACCACGGGCAACATCGACGACGACTTCACCCTCGAAGTCCTCCTCGACGGCGACGATCCGTACCTCGAGAATTCCGCGGACCTGATCGACCCCTGGGGGACTCCCTACGAAATCATCATTCCCGGTGAACAGAACATCGAATTCGACGTCATGAGCTATGGACCGGACAAGAAGTTCGGCGGCGAAGACGACATCATCCACGGCAAGCGCTGACTCGTTCCGGAACTTCTCGCCCTGCAGACCGCTCCCGCCCAACCTCGAACACGCCACCGCCGCGGATTCAGCCTCATCGAGGTGATCATCGCGGCGGTGCTGCTCGTCTTGCTCGGAACGATGCTCGTGCCCCGAATGAGCGGGATCGCACGCGGGGAACTGGACGTCGTGGTGGAAGGGGTCGGAACGGCGTTCGCGGCATTCGCCTTCACCGAATCGACCGATCAGAAACTCGTCGCATTGAGCTACACCGCGGCGAACCGGCGTCTCGACGTCTTCCAGCTCCGGGAGACCGACGACAAGGCCAGTGAATGGCGCCCGCTCACGATGGCGCCTTCCCTGATCCTTCCCGAGTTCATCGAATTCACCCGGGTGACGGTCGACGGCGCCGCCCTGGATCCCACGGATTGGTTCATCTCCTCGACGTCCAGCGGACTCCGACCCGACATCCGCATCCGGATCGAATCGGAGACCGGCGACGGCGCCGACATCGCCCTGCTTCCCCACGGCCTCGGGCCCGTGATCATCCGGGATGGTGACCCTGATCCGCCCTACCTGCGGGAACGGACGGACCTCGGTGAGATCGGCGCCGATCGGGAGGACTGGTGATGTCGTCCCTGCACCGAAACCGAGCGAACGGAAGGCCGGGGTTCGCGCTGCTCGACGTGGTGATCGCCGGCGTGATCCTCGCGATCGGACTCGCGACCCTGTTCTCCCTCACCTCGCGTTCCCTCGAGGCCCAGCGGGAAGGCGAGATCAAGGTCCTTGCCGCCGGAATGCTCGACAGCCTGCTGAGCGAGGTCCTGCTCGAAGGCCCCGCCGATTACCAGGATCTGCACTCCTCCGCGGGACGCGGGGACTATCCATACGAGGAATTCGAGTACCGAATCCGGATCTCCGACCCGGGCGTCGGCGAACCCTACGAAGTGCTCGCGGTCGTCACGCACGACACCGGGCGCACCTACGAATGCGAGACCCTCATCGCGGCGAAACTCGGCGAAGAGCCGGATCCCATCCGAGAGCCCCAGGAACCCATCGATCGAGAGGCGCGTTATGAAGAGGCATACGATCTCTAGAATTCGACGAGGGTTCACGCTGGTCGAACTCGTCCTCGCCGGCGTGATCGCAGCGCTGGTTCTCGTGACCATCGTGTCCACGCTGTCGCAGGTCGGGCGGGCGAGGGCGATCTCGCGGACCAGGCTCCAGGCGTACCTACGGGCGGACTCGGCGCTGGACGCCGTTCGCCGGGATCTTTCCTCGATCCTTCGCGACGCGGACCTCTTCCACACCCGCGTGCTGCTGTACGACGGCGGACGCACCATCCGGCTCGGAAGTCGTCTCGACCTCGATCGAGACGAAATCCTCGTGTTCAACACCCGGCTCGAACCCCTCGGGGACATCGACTACAACGGTGAAGGCGGCGAATACGAGACGCAGTACCGCGTGGACGAGGATCGGTACGGCACCACGCTGTGGCAACGGCGCGATCCCGTCCCCGACGACATCCCCGCGGGCGGGGGCGTCGCGACGCCGATGGCCGAAGGGGTGGTCGGATTCAAGATCGAGGCGTACGACGGCCTCGAGTGGTACGACGAATGGGATTCGGATCTCGACGGACTCCCGTGGGGCTTCCGCATCACCATCACCGCTTCCGGTGAGGACGGCGGGACCATCGAAAGGGACGGGAACGGCCTCGTCACCCTCAAGACCCACGTCGCCGTGGATCGGATCATTCCTCCCTACTACGAGCCGGAGGAAGAGGAGGAAGAGGAAGCGGACATCGAGGATCCCGAGACCGATGCGGGTGGTGGCGTGCTCGACCCGACCGGGGGCGAAGGCATGGGCGGCGAACGTGGCAATCAGGATTTCGGCCGGCCGGGCGGTCGCGGCGCGGGAAACCGTGGCGGCCCCGGCCGTGGCGAGGGCGGTGGCCGTGGCGAGGGTCGCGGCGGCGGTCGTGGTGCTCCCGGTCGATTCCAACCCAGCGGATTCGACGTCACCCCCTCGCAATCGACGGGACGAGGCGGCATGACGAACCGAATCAACGGCGGCCAGACGTGATCACGAGAGCTCGACGTCGACACGACCGGAGGAGTGACGCACGGACGGGCGTTGCCAGAGGTTCCGCCACGATCGTGGTGCTCTGGTCGATCGCCATCGCCTCGGTCATCGTCGCGGCGACGCAGATGGTCCCCTGGCGCACCACCGTGCTCGGCCAGTCCGCGGTGGGACGGGTCCAGGCTCGCTGGGCGGCTCGCGCGGGCATCGAACGGATCATCGCGACCCTCGCCCGACACACCGAGACCCCGGATGTCGACGATCCGATGGCGGTCGTCCGCGACCTCGAGTTCGACTGGACGGGCTCGCTCGAAACCGGCACGTGGGACATCCGGCACGTCGCCGAGGGCGAGGAGTTTCGTGGGCCGCTCGATCTTCACTCGCGGATGAACATCAACTCGATCACCAAGCTGCAGCTCGGCGAACTGCCGGAGATGAGCATCGACACCGTCGATTCGATCCTCGACTGGCGGGACGAGGACGAGGAGGTCCAGGGGATCGGGGCGGAACGGAGTTTCTACGAAGGTCGGGATCTCGGGTACGTCCCGAGAAACGCTCCGTTCAAATCGATCACGGAACTCGAACTGGTCGCCGGAGCGTGGCCCGAATACGTCCGGGGCGAGGACTGGAACCTCAACAACCGACTCGACGGGAACGAGGACGACGGCGAGAACGCCACCCCCGACGACGACGCCGATGGCCGACTCGACGTCGGCTGGGCGGGATACCTCACGGCACGCAGCACGGACTCGCCGCTCGGACGCTCCGGTTTCCCGAAGATCCGCCTCACCGCCGACGCCGACAGCGCGGAGGTCATGGAGGTCACGGGTGTGGACGAGGCCCAGGCCAACGCCCTGATGGCGTTCGCCGAGACGGCGAACGGGGTCATGGGGCCTCTGCTTTCGGTCGACCTCGGCGAACTGGTCGGGCAGCCCGCCCAGCAGACCGGCGGAAGTCGCGGACGATCGACCGGACGAACCTCGCGGAACAGTCGAGGCGGATCGGACGATGAGGGCGTTTCCGCCCTCGACACCGAACAACTCAAGGCGATCTTCGCCGAGTGCACGATGACGGATTACTCCGGTCCGGAGCGGATCCCCGGGAAGGTGAACCTCAACACCGCGGGCCCCGACGTGCTCGCGCTCATCTTCGACAACGATCCCGCGATCGCGGAATCGATCCTCGCCCTGCGTCAGTCGCGAGCCGAGGGAATCACGAGTATCGTGGACCTTCTGGAAGTTCGTCGGATCGATCCCGACCTGCTCTCGACGGTCGCCGACCAACTCGATGTCACCGGGTGGGTGTATTCGATCTCCAGCCGGGGAATCTCCCGGACCGGACAGGAAATTGAAATCCACGCGGTGGTCGATCGTTCAACCCTGCCGGTGAAGATCATCGAGTACCGAGAAGACTGAATGTCCAAGCGACGCATCGAATTCGACCCGAACCTCATGGCCGTCTGCCGCAGACGCGGTGATGGTTATCGGGTGATGATGGTCCGCGGGAACGGCTCCAAGGCGATCGAATCCCTCGTCTGGTGTGATCCGGGGGATCTCCGTGGCCATCTCGAAGCGGCGCAGTGCGGCAAGGTCCTCGCGATCCTGCCCTCGGCCGCCACCCTCGTACGAACGATTCACACCCCTCCCGGGGCGCCGGGCCAGGTCGAATCGGCGATCCGAATC
>JAACEA010000171.1 GCA_009936695.1 Planctomycetia bacterium | reverse complement strand
CGACGGTGACCGGCCGACCCTCGCGATCTGCCTCGGACTGCAGATGCTGTGTCGAAGCAGCGCCGAAGCGCCGGGTGTCGTCGGACTCGGCGTCATCGATGCGGAGGTGGAAGCGATGCCACCGGCGGCGGTGCGACCCCAGATGGGATGGAATCGGATCCGGGCGTCGGGCGGTCCCATGCTCGAGACCGGGGACGCCTATTTCGCGAACGGATTCGCGTTACGCACGGCGCCCGAAGATTGGAAGGTCTCCTGGAGCGATGACGAAGGCGATTTCGTCGCGGGCCTCGAACGGGGACGAACCATCGCCTGCCAGTTCCACCCCGAGATCTCGGGCCGGTTCGGAGCCGGAATCCTGGCGCGGTGGACCGAAGCCGCCTTCGAAGCGGAGGTGATGCCATGCGTCTGAACAGGATCATTCCCTGTCTCGATGTCCGGGACGGCCGGGTCGTCAAGGGCGTCCGGTTCCAGGGACTTCGTGAAATCGGGGATCCCGTCGAGATCGCCGGTCGCTACGCGGACGCCGGCGCCGACGAGATCGTGGTGCTCGACGTGTCCGCGACCTCGGAAGGACGATCCGCGACGCCGGCGCTGGTGCGGCGCATCCGGGCGGTGGTGGATGTTCCGGTCGTGGTGGGCGGTGGAATCGGCGACGTCGAGACGGCGAATCGCCTGCTCGACGCGGGTGCCGACAAGGTGAGCGTGAACACGGCGGCGGTGATGCGGCCCGAGCTCGTCGAGGCGCTCCACGATCGGTTCGGTCGACAATGCGTGGTGGTCGCGATCGATGCGATCCGACGCGGCCGGATGGGATGGGAACTGCTCGTCCGATCGGGACGTGGTCGGACCGGACTCGATGCGGTCGGTTGGGCGACTCGGGCGGTCGAGCTCGGCGCGGGGGAGATCCTCCTCACCAGTCACGATCGCGACGGCACGCGGTCGGGATACGACCTGGAACTGATCCGGTCCACCACCCGTGCGGTCTCGGTACCGGTGGTGGCGAGTGGCGGAGCCGCCTCGTGGCGGGACTTCGCGGCGGCGTTCGCGTCGGGGGCCACGGGCGCCCTCGCGGCAGGTGTGCTTCACGAAGGTCAGGTGGGAATCGGCGATCTCAAGCGATCGCTCCTCGCCTCGGGAACGGAGATTCGAACATGCTGATTCCATCGATCGACATTTCAAAGGGGCGTGCGGTGCAGTGGCGTCAGGGACGGGAGTTCCTGCTCGACGGTGGTGATCCCTTCGTGCACATGGACCGTTTCGCCCGGATCGGCGAGGTCGCGATCGTCGACCTCGACGCCGCGGTCGGCGATGGCGACAACACCGGGATCATCGAGCGGCTGTGCCGCCTCGGTCGGTGCCGGGTCGGCGGCGGCATCCGGACCCGGGAGACGGCGGTGCGTTGGCTCGATGCCGGGGCGAGCAAGGTGGTGATCGGCACGGCTGCGACCCCCGAACTGCTGTCGACGCTTCCTCGTGATCGCGTGATCGCGGCGGTGGATGCCTGGGACGGGGAGGTGGTCGATCGAGGGTGGCGTCGGCGGACCGGCGACACCGTGGAGGCGAGGATCGAGCGACTTCGACCGTTCGTCTCCGGATTCCTCGCGACGTTCGTCGAGAACGAGGGGACCGGCACCGGGCTGGACCTGGAACGTGCGACCCGTCTTCGAGGCCTGGTCGGTGACCGAGGACTGGTGGCCGCGGGTGGGACGCGTTCCGTGGAGGAGATCGCGGCGCTCGACCGCATCGGCGTCGACGTTCAGGTCGGACGGGCGCTCTATGAAGGTGGGCTCGATCCCGCGGAGATCATCGGCGGACTGCTTCGAAGCGACCGTCCGGACGGGCTCTGGCCGACGGTGGTGTGCGACGAATCCGGTGCGGCGATGGGTCTGGCGTGGTCGAACCCGGCCAGCCTCCGTCGCGCGATCGACACGGGTCGTGGCGTGTACTGGTCGCGACGCCGGGGGCTCTGGGAGAAGGGCGCGACGTCGGGTGCGGAGCAGGAACTGGTTCGGGTCGACCTCGACTGCGACCGGGATGCGATCCGGTTCACGGTCCGGCAGCGAGGTGTCGGGTTCTGCCACGAGGGTACCTTCGGATGCTGGGGCGATCGACAGGGCGTCCCCGCGATCGCCGATCGGATCACCGAGCGGATCCAGGCGTCGGCGGCGGACTCGTACACGGCGCGACTCGCGTCCGATGCGGACCTCCTGCGCGCCAAGCTCGTGGAGGAGGCGGGGGAACTCGCGGAAGCGGTCACCACCGAAGAGACGATCCACGAGGCGGCCGATCTCCTCTACTTCACGATGACCACGCTCGCGAGTCGGGGCGTCGGTT
>JAACEA010000170.1 GCA_009936695.1 Planctomycetia bacterium | reverse complement strand
GGGTCGCGGCGGATGTCGCTGTTTCGAATCAGGACGTCATGCCCGGCGCGACGGGCGGCCGCGCCGATCGACGTGGCGAGATGTCGCAGCGCGGTCGAGCCCGCGTCGACGATCGCCGCGATTCTCCGGGGACCGTCGGACGACCGGGGGGCAGCCGCCGTCGTCGCCCGACGTTCGGACTGTCGCGAGGCGTCGAGGAGGAACCGGGTGTTGGCGACGCGTCCGACCTCGAGGACCGCTTCCCGCAGCGACTCGAACCGTGCGGCGTCACCGGGAAGCAGGCCGACGCCGTTGACGATCGCACGCAGTGGATCCCCGACTTCGGGGAGCGCGTTGCGTATGGCCTCGTCGATCGGGTCGCCGTCGGCGAATCGGATCCGTGGATCCGCGAGGATCTCCGACCAGTCATGGCTCGAGAACGAGCCGGCGAGGCGTCTTCGATCGGGTTCGACGACCACCGCGACGGTGTCGGTCCGTTCGCGATCCATCGCCTGGCGCAGGGTCTCGACCACCGAGCCGTCTCCGGCGCCGAGCACGAACAGCGCGAGCGGCCGCGTTCCTTCGCGGGGCAGCGTGATCGAGGCGGGAACGGGGGATTGCACGGGGGAGGCCGGGGCGAGCCCGTCGACGCCCTGAAGTCGTTCGGCGAGTTCGGGTCGATGTCGCGACAACGCTGGTGGAAGGACCGCGCCGCGTCGCGTTTCGTGCCCGTCGTTCATGCGGCCGAGCGTACCCCATTCATCGCCGGCATGGTCCCATCACACGGGGCCGGGGCGGGACTCACTTGCCCGCTCGAAGCAGGCGTTCGCCTTCGTCGGCGGTCATGGTCCCCTCCGCCACGTAGGCGGCGACCTCCTGCCTCGTTCGTTCCTGACTTCGACCCACGAGCACCTTCTGGCTCACGCCCCCGACGATCGCGATGATGGCCGTGAGGAAGGACCCTCCGAAGATGAGGATCAGCGCCACGTTGGACGAGTCCCGGAAGATCGATTCGAGGATGCCGGGGGAATGGACGGCGGCAGCCTGGGCGAGGAGGGGCTGGATCATGGAGTTCGGTCTTCCGGATCGAAGGGAATCGTGCGAGGTGCGGCGAAGGGTCACACCTTTTCTTGGAAATCGATCTCCCGGATTTCACCCGTCCACTCAGTTTCTCGCGAGGCGGACCGAGGCCTCCCGGCTGCGGCTCTTGCGACGCTCCCGTTCCGCCTCGAGCCGGCGTCGGGCCTGCTCGTCCTCGGCGAAGTCCTCGCCGAACCGGACCAGCCGGAGGCTGTTCAGGATGACGAAGAGGTACGCGACCGCCTGATAGAAGGGGGTCAGCCAGATGTTGATGTTGCCGGTCGCCGCGAGGGCGAGGCCGACCACCGCGAGGAGCAGGCTGACCGCGATGTTCTGGGTGATGATGCCCTTGGTGCGGCGGGCGATCTCCAGCAGGAACGGCACGTGCCGAAGATCGTCGTGCATCAGGGCCACGCCGGCCGAGTTGGTCGCGATGTCGGAGCCGGAGAGGCCCATCGCCACGCCGACGTCGGCGCTGGCGAGAATCGGGCCGTCGTTGATGCCGTCGCCGACCACCAGGGTCCGGTGGCCGTTGGCGATGAGGTGCTTGAGTTCCGCGTGCTTCTCCTCGGGAAGGCACTCGGCCTCCACGGAGTCCACGCCGACGGACTGGCCGACTCGCTTCGCGACGTCCAGCCGGTCGCCGGTGAAGATGCAGATCCGACGCACGCCCAGTTTTCGGAGGTGCTCGACCACGTCGCCGGCGTTCCGTCGAAGCTTGTCTTCGAGGCCCACGGCACCGAGGTATCGATCACCGAGCATCACGTGCACGCTCGACATCCCCGCGATCTTCTCCTCGACCTCGGACACCTCGGCATCGATGCCCGGTGCGAGTTCGCGGAGCCAGGCGCCGCGTCCGGCGCTGATCACGCCGTCCTCCCGCGTGGCGCGAACGCCTCGGCCGGGAACCTCGGTGTACTCGGTGATCGACGCGGCGGTGATCCGGGCCTTCTCCGCGGTGTCGAGGATCGACCTCGCGAGCGGGTGATTCGAACTCTGTTCCGCGTCGGCCGCGGCCTGCAGGAGCGTGGCGCCATCCACGCCGTCGGCGGGGGCGAGACGACTCACCGCGAATCGGCCGGTGGTGAGGGTGCCGGTCTTGTCCATGACCACGGTGTCGACGTTGGCGGCGCTCTCCAGCGTCCGCGTCTGCTTGATCATGATGCCAAGTCGGGCCGCGCTCGCGAACGCCGCGACCATGGCCGTGGGATACGCGATGAGCAGCGCGCCTGGACAGGTCACCACCAGCACCGTGATGGCGCGGATGGCGGCCTCGTCGCGGTCGGGGCTTCGGACGGTGAAGAACCAGACGAGGGCGGAGACCATGATCACCACGGGGACGTAGAACCCCGCGAGTCGCTCGATGATCTCCTGCCGGTCGCTGCGGGCGCTTTCCGCCTCGCGGATCAGGGATTCGACCTTGCCGATCGTCGTCTCGTCCGCCACCGCGGTGACCTCGACGTCGATCTGTCCGGTGAGGTTGGTGGTACCGGCGTAGACGTCGGTGCCGGCGGCCGCTTCGATCGGTACCGCTTCACCGGTGAGCGACGCCTGGTTGATCGAACTCGAGCCGCTCGAGATGCGTCCGTCGACCGGGAGGTTCTCGCCGGGGCGGACCCGCACGATGTCGCCGATCGCGAGATTCGCGAGCTTGACCTCGGACTCGTTGCCCTCCGCGTCGAGGCGTCGGGCCACGTCCGGCGTGAGTTCCACGAGTTCGCGGATCGCCCGCTGGGCGCCCCAGGCGGTTCGGCTCAGGACCAGCTTCGAGAGCCAGAGGAAGAGCGCGAGGAAGCCGGCGGTGCGAAGGTCGTTCACCGCGATCGCGGCGATGACCGCGAGGGTGGCGAGGGCGTCGCTGGACGGCTCGCCACGCTTCATTTCGCGGATCGCGCCCTTCAGGAGCGGGATGAGCAGGAGGATCGCACCGATCGCGGCCGGAATGTCGGAGACCGCGGCGCTGGCGCCGAAGAGACGGGCGATGCCGCTCACCAGCAGGAGCATGCCACCGAGCAGCGCGATGAACAGCTGGCGTTCGAGTCGGCGGCCTCCCTGATCGGAGGCTTCGTTCTGCGGTTCGGGGGAGAAGGCCGGCGTCGGCGCGGTCATCTGGCTCATGGGTACTCCGAGACCTGGATCGGTCGTGCGACGTCCGGAACCGCGGAAGAGAGATGAGCCAGTGGAGTGGCCGATCCGCGCTCCGGACGATTCCGCATTGTATCCGGCTTCTCGCCTACGTTCGTCCGCCCGGGCCGGTTCGAGTGGTTCCGGATCCGCACCCGCGTTCTGGATGCTTCCGGGCCGCCCCTCCCGTAGACTCCGCGGCATGAGCACGGACGAAGTCATCGTCGCCGGCGACGGCCAGATGGGCCTTGTGATGGCGGCGGCCGCGATCGAGGCTGGAGCCCCTCGGGTCCGGGTCTGGGGCCCGTTCGAGGCCTCGATCGAGGCCCTTCGGAAGACCCGGGAGAGTCCGCGACTTCCCGGCTGGCGCATCCCGGATGCCGTCGAGTTCGAGCACGATCCCGGCATCTTCGTCGAAGGACGGGTGCTGGTGAACGCGATTCCCACGCAGTTCATCCGGCCGGTCTGGGATCGGATCGCACCCCATGTCGCTTCGGAATCACTCGTGGTTTCGACCGCGAAGGGGCTCGAGATCGGCAGCGGCCTTCGTCCGAGCCAGATCCTGACCGAACTGCTGGGCGACGCGCGGGTCTGCGTGTTGAGCGGGCCGACGATCGCCACCGAGCTTTCTCGTCGGCTCCCGGCGCTCATGGTGGCGGCTTCGCCCTCCTCGACCGCGGCGGAGGCCACGCATCGCGTCTTCGGCACCCCCTGGCTCCGAATCTACGAGAGCGAGGATCTCGTCGGGGTCGAGCTCTCCGGTGCCCTCAAGAACGTGATCGCCCTCGCCGCGGGGATCTGCGACGGGCTCGAGCTGGGCATCAACGCGAAGAGCGCCCTGCTGGCCCGAGGTCTGGCGGAGATGGCCCGTTTCGGGACCGCGGCTGGTGCGGATCCACGAACCTTCTTCGGCATCGCGGGTGTCGGCGACCTCGCGACCACCTGCTTCAGCAAGGAGGGCCGCAATCGAGCCTGTGGCGAGGCGATCGCCCGCGGCGCCTCCCTCGAGGCCTACCTTGACGAGCAGCAGTGCGTGGTCGAAGGGGTGCCGACGGTCGAAAGCGTGCTGGAACGTGCCCGGGAACTCGAACTCGAGATGCCGATCACCACCGCGGTCGAAGGCATCTTCTTCAAGGGGCTCGCGTGCGATGAGGCCATTCACACGCTCATGACGCGACCATCGGCCGCCGAGGGGCTCGGCGGGCTGTGACGGCGCGATCCCGGGCCGCGGCATCCGAACCGGCGGCCCGTCACTCGTCGTCTTCGAATCCGTTTTCGATCAGTTCCGCGATCGAGGCGAGTGCGGCCGCCGCATCGTCGCCTTCCGCGGTGATGTTCAACACCGTGCCTGCGGTTCCCGCCAGCATCAGGAGTTGCATGATGGACTTGCCGTCGACCGGGTCGCTCGAATCCGCGCGAGCGATGCCGATGGTCGACGAGAAGGCCGACGCCCGCTCTGCGAGGAGCATGGCGGGCCGGGCGTGCAGCCCGAGTCGATTCGAGATGGTGACCTTCCGGCTCGGCATGACGTGAGATGCTCAGCCGACGGCGTTGCCGGAGTCGGCTTCGTCGAGGAGGGTGAGGATCTCCTCCACGCTGGTGGCCTGTCGCAGGAAGCGACGGAACTGGTCACGACTGAGGTTCCCGAAGATCGCCTCCATCGCGTCGATGTGCTCCTCGGGCCGCTCCTCCGGGCTGATCAGCAGGAAGATCGAGTGCACGGGCTGCTTGTCGAGGGCGTTGAAGTCGACGCCCTCCTCGCTGATGCCGATGGCGACGGTCAGTTTCTCGAGCCCGGGAGCCTTCACGTGGGGGACCGCGACGCCATGTCCGAAGCCGGTCGATCCCTTCCGTTCCCGCTTGAGGGCCTCCTTCAGGTAGATGTCACGCTGGTCCGCGGCGATTGCCTCGCAGGCGACGAGTCCGTCGAGCAGCTCCTCGAGGACGTCCTTCGCCTTGGTGGCGGCGAGCGATGTGAAGATGGCCTGGTCGACCACGATGTCGCGAAGCTTCATGTCTGGTTCCGGGATAAACGAACTACTTGTGGCTCTGGAGCTTTTCTTTCCAGTCGTGCAACTGACGCTCGACCTTGTCGATGGCCTGATCGATGCCTGCGTACAGATCGTCGTGAGCGGCCCGACCCACGAAGATCGAGTGGTGGGGGACGTCGATCTTGATCTCGACGTCGAACTCGATCTTCTCCTTGTCGAGCACGATCTCGATCGCTTGCAGATGGTCCCGATACTTCTCCAGATGGGCGCATCGCTTGATGGCGTACTGTTCGATCGCATCGGTGAGTTCGACGTGCCGCCCGGTCACGATGATCTGCATGGTCAGGACTCCTTGGAATCATCCCGCGTGGACTCACGGGAGGGTGTGCTTGGTTGTTGAAGAATACGCGGCTCGGCGTCCTTGGGTCGGCTCGCCGTGGTGTCCCGGTCGGGAATCGACTCCTGGGGAGGCACCAGGACGCCGCCCGAGATCGTGAACCGAAGGGCTTCGTCGATGCTGATGGGAAGTTCGTGGACCTCGTCGTGCGGCACGGTGATCGTGTATCCGGTGAACGGGGTGGGCGAACTGGGAATGAAGATGGTGAGCGACTCCCCGGACTCCTCCTCGATGCTGCGCATCGAGCTTCCGGTCACCAGTCCGACCGCCCAGATTCCACGCCGTGGATACTCGACGGCGACGACCCGGTTGAACTTGATCGGCTTGTCGTCGGAAAAGAGGAAGTCGACGACCTGCTTCACGTAGGGATAGACCTGTTTGAAGATCGGAACGCTCGTGATGACCCGTTCCAGCCGCCGCTGCACCCGACGACCGAGGAACCCGCCCAGCAGGCGACCCGCGATGTAGACGCTGAGCACGGCGACGAGGATGCCGATCCAGTCGAGCGTCAGGGCATGATCGTTCCACCAGGCACGGACTTCCCGGCGGGTGAGTTCGCGACGGACCGTGGCGGGATCGGTGTTTGCGCCCTTCTGGTTCGATCTCGCGTCGATCTCGGCGGCGATCTCGGCTTCGTCGGGCACGAACTCCTCACCGATCAAGGGCCAGCGATCCGCGGTCTCCGCGATGCCGGCGCGGATTCCGGAGTTGATCGGCTGGGCGATCGCCGAATCGACGAACTGATAGGCCTTGACCAGGATCCAGAGCGTCAGCACCGATGGCAGCAGGACCGCAAGCCCGCGTCCGAAGAAGCGTTTGAAGTCGGCGGCGAAGGTCTTCGGGTGGTCGTCTGGCATGTCGAGACCGGCATTCTAACCGGGCGGAATCTTCGTGGTCCGTGGCCCGGCGTCGATCGCGGCGAGCGCGGTCATGACCCCTGCAGGGCTTCGAGCCGCACCGGGATGACCAGCCGCTGGTTCCTTCTTCGGATCTCCACCTGGATCGTTTCGCCGATGTCCCGGGCGGCGATCGCGAGCATCAGCTCGCCTCGGGCCCGGACCGGCCGGTCGTCGATGCGGACGATCACGTCCCCGCGGCGAAGTCCGGCCCGCCGGGCGTTGCGGCCGATGACCCGTTCGACGCGGACGCCATCCCCCGCGTCGGTGCCCGAGACCCCGATCGAGGCATCGCCCCGTTCGACCCGGTCGTCGATGGCTCCCCGGTCGAGGACCCAGGATTTCCATCGCTGCTCGACCTGGTCGACCGGCAGTCCGAACACCATTTCGAATGCTCGGCCGCCGCCGGGATCGCGATCGAAGGTCTCCACGTAGGCGCGATACCACGCTTCGAGGAGGTCGACGGACGCGAGGAACTCGAAGATCGAGCGGACCTGGGGATAGAAGCGGGCGTTGCCGGCGAAGAAGGCATCGGTGTCGAGCTGGAACAGTTTGGGCCAGGCCAGGGAGATTCCGGCCTGCACCTGCCGACGGGCGATGTTGTGCCGCATGTTGGGGACGAATCGGATGCGTCCATCCTCCGTCCAGACGTATTCCTCGTACAGGCTCGCGAGCCCCTCCTGCACCCACATCGCATGCCGTTGTCCGAGTCGATCCATGTCGGCCCAGTGCATGCGATGCGTGAACTCGTGTCGAAGGCTCTCCCCGATGTCGCGGGTGACCAGCAGGCGTTTTCCATGGAGGTAGACCCCGGGCGTCCGGGCGGGGTCCGAGACGTCGAGCATCCGCTGGAAGACCTCGCGGACGTGGTTCGCGGATGGAACCACGACGAGGCACCAGTCGAGCGGCGGCGACTTGAAGATCCGACTCGACAGGTGCGTCGCCTGTCGCTCGATGATCCGCTTCATGTCCGCGTGGGCTCTGGCGTCGAGCCCGGTCGCGAAGTGCAGGCGATGCTCCTCGTCGGTCTCGTAGTGGTAGTCGTCGCCGTATCGGCGCTTCCAGGCCTCGAACTGCTTGTCCGCGGTCCCGCGATCGAGCCGACGTCGGGCCTCGAGGATCGCGGTGAAGGTCGGATGACCGCGGATCGAGGCGAGATCCGGATCACGTCGCATCACCTCGAAGTCGCGGAAGCCGTGTTCGACCGCGACCAGCAGGGCGGCGGCGGCTTCGTCCGGGCGACCGAGCAGCGCGAGCCCGCAGGC
>JAACEA010000169.1 GCA_009936695.1 Planctomycetia bacterium | reverse complement strand
GGCATCGATGCCGAGTCGCCATCCGGCGAGTGATGCGGAGAGTCGCCGGACCTCGTCGGGACGACGCGGGGCGAGGTCGACCCGTTCCCCGGGGTCCGACGCGAGATCGAACAACTCGAATCGACCCTCCTCGAACCACTCGATCAACTTCAGGTCGCCGGAACGGACCGCCCCGCTCGGAGCGCCACCCTGATTCCCGTAGTGCGGGTAGTGCCAGAAGAGATCGCGGGGGACCCCCTTCCCTTCCGGATCCTCGAGCTGGGGACGAAGGGACCGTCCGTCGAGGGGACGATCCGCGTCAGGCTCGACACCACAGAGGTCGAGAATCGTCGGGAACAGATCGGAGCTGGTGATCGCCGTGTCGCAGACCGCGTTCGCCGCAGCGCCGGGCGCGGCGACGATGCAGGGCTCGCGGATGCCCCCCTCGTAGAGCCAGCCCTTTCCCGCGCGGAACGGAAGATTCGAGGTCGGATGTCCTTCGCTGGTCGAAAGACCGCCGTTGTCGCTGAAGAAGATCACCACGGTGTCATCGGCGAGCCCGAGTCGTTCCAGGCCGTCGAGCACCGTACCGATCGCTCGATCCATCGTCTCGACCATCGCGGCATAGACGGCGTGATCCTGAACCAGACGCACCTTGCGGGCTCGCTCCCGTCCCCACCGCGGGCCTTCGGTCTCGAGCGCATCGCGTCGGGCTCGATGGGTCGCGACGAGCGCTTCCGGCGCCAGCAGCGGCGTGTGGACCGAATAGAAGGACAGGACCGCGAGAAACGGCGCATCCTGCTGGCGTTGCATGTACTCGACCGTCTCGCGGGCGAGCCGATCCGGCAGGTGCTCGCCGCGGGGTCCGTCCTCGAGCCGAGGATTGCCGTAGGGCGAGAAGTACTTGCCACCACCGTACGGACCGCCGCGCGTCCAACCACCGCGATTCACGTCGAAGCCCTGGTCCTCCGGCCAGCGACCCTCGGGCCCGAGGTGCCATTTGCCGGCGAAGAAGGTCCCGTACCCCGCGTCGCCGAGGCACTCCGCGATGGTTCGTTCCTCCAGCGGAAGTTCGCGCCGGTAGTCGGCGGGAAGCAGACGGGCCTCTCGGGCTCCACCGAACCAGTCCGTGGTCCGGGTCCGGGCTGGATGCCGTCCGGTCATGATGCTGCCTCGCGTGGGACTGCAGACCGGTGAGGCTGCATACGCCTGCGTGAAACGGACCCCCGCATTCGCCAGACGCTCGAGGTTGGGTGTTCGGTAGAAGGTCGCCGGATTGTTCGGCGAGATGTCCGCCCATCCGAGGTCGTCGGCGACGATCAGGATCACGTTCGGCGCTCGTTCGGCCGGCGCGGCGGCTCCCACCCCCGGCAGCATCACCCCGACGGCCAGGATCATCAGGGAGGCGTACCACCGTCGACAAGGCGTTTCGGACATGCATGGAAGGTACCCGCCCGCAAGCACCCGGGCGACTCGTCAAAAGGACATCGCCTCCAGCCATTTTGGAGGTGGCAGGGGGCGATGAGGGAAAAGGCGCAGCGGTTGGTCGCGAGTGATCGCGGCCTCCATGATATGGCCGTGGCTCAGGGCGCCCACGAAAAACCGATGAAATCGCGAAGGCCGTCTCAGATCTCGAAACCGCCGAGAAAGAAATCGCCGCTCCGCGGGCCGAAAACCACGATCTTCGACCGAGGGACGCTCGTCGTTCCCTACGATGCCTCCGTGTCACTGCACCGTCGAGTCCTCGTTCCCGAGCTGATGGATGACCCGAATCTGGGCACGGCGGCCCACGACCGCCCGTTGAAAGGCCTCGCCCGACTGAACCGACTGGCCTCCGCCGACCTGATCCTCTGGCGACGACTGCGTCCCCACCTCGAAGCGCTCCCCGACGGCCGATCGATCAACATCCTCGACGTCGCCACCGGGAGGGGCGATCTCCCGATTCGACTGGCGAGACGGGCACGACGGGCATTTCCCAATCGTGAGATCGCGTGGATGGGATGCGACATCAGCGATCATGCCCTCGACGTGACCCGACGCCGCGCCGCCGCGAGCGGCGTCCCTTTCCAAACGCACCGCGTGGACATCAACACCGATCCACTCCCACCCGCCGACTTCGTGATCTGCAGCCTGTTCCTGCATCACCTCGAAACACCGATGGTCGACCGACTGCTCCGCAACATGGCGGACGCGAGCCGCCGTGCGATGCTGGTCTCGGATCTCCAGCGCTCCCGGCTCGGCCTCCTCCTCGCCTGGACCTCGGCCCGCATCTTCAGCCGCTCGCCGATCGTGCACTTCGATGCCCCGGCGTCGGTTCGCGCCGCCTTCACGATCGAGGAGTTCGAGCAGGCCGCCCGAAGGGCCGGACTCGAAACGGCACGGATCACCCCGGCGATCCCCGAACGAATGCTGCTCGAATGGACCAGGCCGGAGATCAGTCCATGACGCCGCGTCACGACCCGGATGTGGTGGTGATCGGCGCCGGTCCCGCCGGTGCGACCGCAGCCTGCGTGCTCGGCGACCGAGGACACCGCGTCCTGCTCATCGACCGAGCGAGCTTTCCACGGGCGAAGGTCTGCGGCTGCTGTCTCGCACCGGGCGGCCAGGGCATTCTCCGGTCGCTGGGGCTCGGCGACCTCGTCGAGGAGGGGGTGCCGCTCGATACGACCATCGTCCATGGCGCGGGACGATCCACCACGCTCGATTTCCGGGGTTCGGTGACGCTGTCCCGGGAGCGACTCGACGCCGCCCTCATCGAGGCGGCGCGACGGCGACACGTCGAGTTCCTCCCAAGAACCTCCGCCGTCGTGACGGCCGGCGATGAAGTCGAACTCCGACCGCTCGATGCATCGACCGCCCCCCCACCCGATACTCTCCGGCCGAAGGCGATCGTCGTCGCGGACGGACTCGGCGGCCGAGCGCTCGACGGTCGTCCGGAGTTTCGCTGGCGGATCGCCGGACGAAACCGCTTCGGAGTCGGCACGCTCGTGGAGGGCGTTCGAGACGCGCCCCGCCGCGGACAACTGCTGATGCTCACCGATCGCGCCGGGTATCTCGGCGTCGCGACCCTCGAGGACGGTCGCGTGGATCTCGCGGCGGCCCTGCACCCCGAACGCACCCGGCTCGGCGGTGGCCCCGCGGCGACCTGCGCGAGGATCCTCGGGGACGCCGGACTGGCGGGACTCGCCGACGCGGCGGCGGCCGCGAAGTGGCGAGGCACGCCGAGCCTGACCCGGAGCCGTCGCAGCGTGGCCGCCGGCCGCGTGTTCTGCATCGGTGATGCGGGCGGATACGTCGAACCCTTCACCGGCGAAGGCATGTCGTGGGGCATGGAGGCCGGCGTCGCGGTCGCACCGTTCGTCGAGGCGACCCTCGACGGAGGCGCGGCGGGCCCCTGGAACCGCGCCCATGCACGCCTGCTGTCGGCTCGACGGCGTCGGTGCCGGACCGTCGCCTTCGCGATCCGACACCCCCGCGCCGCCATGCCCGTGATGCGACTGCTCGGACGACTCCCGCGCATCGGCCGGCGACTCGCCGGCGTCGCGAGCGGCCAGTCGCGACCGCCCGCGGATGTGGGAGCAATCGGATGAAGCAGGCCGTCCGACTCGGTCCCATCGCGGTCGCGAATCCCCCCCATCGGCTCGCGACCGCCCGGTCGCTGGAAGTCGCTCGGGCCCTCGCCCCCGACGAGGTGTCGACCGCGGTGCTGGCTCGACTGCACGACCGTTCGGGCATCGAGCAACGGAACTGCGCCATTCTCGACGCGGATGGAGGCGTCCCGCTCTACGGCATCGGCCCCCAAGGTGGCGACGACGATCCGAGGGTTCCAGGCACCGCGGCACGGATGATCGCCTACGAGGAACACGCTCGCCGACTCGCGGTCGACGCGGCCGCCCGCGCCATCGAGGCGGACGCGCACGGCCCCGACCGGATCACCCATCTGGTCACCGCCAGCTGCACCGGCTTCGACGCCCCCGGGGTCGATCGATCCGTCATGGACGCCGTCGACCTGCGTGCGGACATCCGCCGCACCCACGTCGGATTCATGGGATGCCACGCCGCAGTGAACGCGCTCGCGGTCGCACGGGCGTTCGCCGCCGAGGATCCCCGGCATCGCGTCCTCGTGGTCTGCGTCGAGATCAGCTCGGTGCACTTCCACCGGGATCAGCGCCTCGATCGGTTGATCTCCAACACCCTCTTCGCGGACGGCGCCGCGGCCACCGTCGTCGCCCTCGGCGACACCGGCCCCGAACTCGCGGCGACCGCGGCCACGGTCATTCCGGACACCATCGACGTGATGGGCTGGCGGATCGGGGATTACGGCTTCGAAATGACGCTGGGGGCCGAGGTTCCGGCGCATCTTCGAGCGAACCTCCCCGCCTGGATCGAACGGACCCTCGCGGCGCATGAACTCTCGATCGACGCGATCGGCGGCTGGGCGATCCACCCCGGCGGACCCCGGGTCATCGATGCGGTGGTCGAGTCGCTGGGCCTTCCCGAGGATGCCGGCGCGACGAGTCGAGCGGTCCTTCGCGAACACGGGAACATGAGCAGCGTCACGCTGCTCTTCATCCTGGACCGGCTCGCTCGGGATTCGTCTCCGGGACCATGGGTCGGCCTCGCCTTCGGGCCGGGACTCGCCGGCGAATTCCTGCTGATCCGCTGAAGCGCGATCGACGCCCCGACCGGCCGCCTCCGGTATTCTTCGACGGTGCTCGACATCGCCGACATCACCAAGCAGTTCCCGGCGGTCCGCGCCCTCGACGGCGTGAGTCTCGAGATCGAGGCGGGCGAGGTGCACGGCGTGATCGGCGAGAACGGCGCCGGCAAGAGCACCCTGATGAAGATCCTCGCCGGCATCCAACCGCCGGACGAGGGGTCGTTGACCCTCGAAGGCCGGCCCTACCGACCACGACACGTCAACGATGCGAGCCGGGCCGGCGTGGTGATGATCCATCAGGAACTGAACCTCGTCGAGGATCTCTCGGTGGCCGAGAACATCCTGCTGGGACGGGAACCCCGCCGACTGGGATTCGTGGATCTCGGCCGCATGCGGACCGAGGCATCGAGACTGCTCGAGGAGATCGGCGCCTCCATCGATCCGAAGGCCCGGGTCGGTGATCTTCCCGTCGCCCAGCAACAGCTGGTGGAGATCGCCAAGGCGTTGTCCCAGGAGACCCGCGTCCTGATTCTCGACGAGCCCACCGCGGTCCTCTCGGAACGCGAGACGACCCTGCTCTTCCGACTGGTGCGACGACTCCGCGAGCGCGGCGTGGCCGTCGTGTACATCTCGCATCTCCTTCCCGAAGTGCTCGATCTCTGTGACCGGATCACCGTCCTGCGCGACGGACGCGTGGTCGCGGAGACGACCCCGGCCGAATCCGATGCGGATCGTCTGGCTTCGATGATGGTCGGCCGCGACCTCGTCGACGTCTATCCGCCCCGCACCACGCCCGACCCCGCCGAACCCCGTCTTTCGATCCGTGATCTCGGCGTCCCCCATCACGCGATGGGCGTCGATCTCGATGTCGCCCCGGGCGAGATCGTCGGTCTCGCCGGGCTCGTCGGCAGCGGCCGGACGGAGATCGCGGAGGCGATCGTGGGCCTCCGACCGACCTCGAGCGGCACGGTGCGACTCGACGGCGAGGCCGTCCGATTCCGATCCGCCCGGCACGCCCTCGACCGCGGCGTCGCGTACGTGAGCGAGGATCGCAAGGGGCGCGGCATCCTGGTCGATCTCTCGTGCGTCGACAACACCACCCTCCCGAATCTCCAGGCCTACGGCAGGGTGATCCCGAACCGCGGCCGGGAGCGCCGGGCCACCGCGGACTGGATCGAACGCCTCGACATCCGATGCCCCGATTCCCGCGGTCCGATTCGAAGTCTCTCCGGCGGCAACCAGCAGAAGTTCGCGGTCGCGAGCCGACTCGACGCGAAGCCCGCGGTCCTGCTCCTCGATGAACCGACCCGGGGGGTCGACGTGGGCGCGAAGCGCGAGCTCTACCACCTGATCTCGAAACTCGCGTCGGACGGACTGGCCTGCGTGGTGATCTCGAGCGAGCTTCCCGAACTGCTCGGGCTCTGCCATCGCATCGCCGTGATGCGACAGGGCCGGCTGGTCGGCGTGGTGGATGGTCCCACCGCGACCGAGGAGTCGATCATGCGACTGGCCGCCGGGGTGGAGGAGAACGTGGCATGAGCGATGGAACCGTGAATCGAAACAGGGTCGCCGAGGGCTGGCGCGTCGCACTGTCGGGCCTCGAACGCTTCGGCGTGGTGATCGCGTTCATCGCACTGTTCGGCTACAACGCGATCACCCAGTCCGAGACGTTCCTCAAGCCGGAGAATCTTCGGAACCTCCTGAATCAGAACGCGGACATCGGCGTGATCGCGGTCGGCATGACGATCGTGATCATCGCGGGCGGCATCGACCTCTCGGTCGGCGCGGTCATGGCGTTCGGGGCGGCGGTCGGCATGATCACCATGAACGCCCTGTTCGACGGCGGAACCAACGAGGTCCTGGCGGTCGTGATCGGACTCGCGACCGGAATCGGGCTCGGGGCGGCGTGCGGCCTGCTCAACGGCGTGCTGGTCACGATCGGTCGGATCCCCGCGTTCATCGTCACGCTCGCGGGCCTGATCGGCTTCCGCAGCGTGACCCTCGCGATCGCCGAGGGTGG
>JAACEA010000168.1 GCA_009936695.1 Planctomycetia bacterium | reverse complement strand
GTTCGGGATCGGAATCGGCGGGCCGTTGCTGGCGTGGTCCGAACACGCGGTCGGAGTCGTCCTTCTGGTCTTCGCGTTGGTCGGCCTGGGCTCCAGCCTGATGATTCGGGGGCTGACGCCCCAGCAGCCGGATCTGAAGCGACGCTTCAATCCGTTCGCGCCGTATTTCGATGCGATCGGCTCGATGCGTCCCGGCCTGATCTGGTCGGCGACGCTCGCCTGGGCCTGGTTCTACGCGGGGGCGATCGTGGTCATCGCCGTGATCCCCGAATATGCGACGCCCCTGGGCCTCACGATGTCGGAAAGCAGCCTCCTGCTCGCGAGCATGGGAATCGGCATCGGAATCGGCTGCCTCGCCGCGGGACGCCGCTCGGGTTCGAGGATCCGGAGCGAGTTCGTGTTGCGAGGCGGATTCGCGTTCGGAGGGATCTTCCTCGTTCTCGGCTTCATGCCCGTCGCGATGCTCGGCCTCCCCGTGCTCGCGGCGGCGCTGCTCGCCGCAGGCGTCGCGGCCGGATTCTTTCTGATCCCGCTCCAGGCGATTCAGCAGCTGTGCGCCGCTCCGGGTGAACGGGCCCGGGTGCTGGCGACGGCGAACGCGATCTCCTTCCTCCTGATGTCGCTGGCGTCGGCGGTGTACTGGGCGTTGGTGGCGAAGGCCGGGCTCTCGCCGTTCCATTCCCTGGTGCTCGTGGGGATGCTGATGATCGGACTCTCGAGTTGGATTCGCTGGGGCGGCGGGCGAGGGGTCCTCGCCGCTCGCATGCCGGAATCCGAGGAGCGGGTCGCGGGGGAGTGATCGGAGGGCGTCGGGGTCGGCACGCCGCGGCTCGGAATCTTCCGGAGCCTGCGGCGTCGAGGACCGATACAATGAACGCCTCGCCGGAGTGGCGGAATTGGCAGACGCGACGGATTCAAAATCCGTTTCCCGCAAGGGAGTGTGGGTTCGAGTCCCACCTTCGGTATTGGCGATCTCCAGCGCGGACGGAGATCGGCCCCCTCGGATCGCGGCCTTCGGGCCGAAGGAGTCTTGGCATGGGATACGTTCTGGGAATGTTCGTGGTGATTTCGACCCTCGCGGTCGCCCTCGGTGGCATCTATCTGATCTTCAGCGAACCCAAGGTTCGTGACGAGCACTGAGTCCGCGCCTCAACCTCGTTGACCGGCTCGCGAAGGGGACGTCGATGGACCAGAACGACCGACTCGAAGTCTCGCGACACGCCATTGCGCGTCTTCCACTCGTGCTCTGGCAGACCGATCTCGAAGGGCGTCTCCTCGGACCGGCCTCGGGGGGAGGCGTTGGTGGCGGTGCGCCCGGGGATGGAGGGCTCGTCGAGGTTCTCGAGTCCGACGGCCACCTGAAGGGAGCGACCGATGGCGCGCTCGGAGGCGTGTCGACCGCGTTCGAGCGACGAGTCGGTTCCAACGTCTACCGGATCAGCATCGGCCCGCGTCACGACGATGATGGTCGGGTGGTCGGCGCCAGCGGCATCGCCATCGACGTCACGGCGGAACGCGCGGCGATCAACACCATCGATGCGCGCGACCAGCAGCTGCGTCTTCTGGTGGATACCGCGCTCGATGCGGTCATCACCTGTGACCCGGAGAGTCGGATCGTCGTCTGGAACACCGGCGCGGAACAGCTGTTCGGCTGGTCTCAAGCGGAGGCGGTCGGAAAGCGGCTGACCGACACGATCATTCCCGCGGAGTTCGTCGAGGCCCACGAACGCGGCATGGCCCGTTTCATCGAGACGGGGGAGGGGCCGGTCCTCGGCACCCGAATCGAAATCGAGGCGCAGGACCGGAACGGCCGCCGGTTTCCCGTCGAGCTTTCGATCAATCCGATTCCGACCGACGCCGGTCTCTCCTTCAGCGGTTTCATCCGGGACATCTCGGCCCGAAAGGCGAGCGAGCGTGCGACTCGGGAGGGCGAGGAGCGACTTTCCCTCGCACTCGACGCGATCGATGCCGGAGCCTGGGACTACACCCTCGCCGCGGATGGCGACCTCGAGTCTTCGACGGTTTCCGCGCGCACGACGGCGATCCTCGGTCCGGATGCGAATCGAACGCCACCGGAACGGTCCGCCCTTCATCCGGAGGACCGACAGGGCATTCGCGATCGATGGGCCGCGATCTGTTCAGGTCGGGTGTCGGAGTTCACCGTCGAGTATCGATTGCGGACCGAAGACGGCGGCGAGCTCTGGGTGAGCGAGCACGGGCGAGCCTTCGAGTCCGATGACCGCGGGGCGGCGCGCCGCGTCGTCGGCGTGATCTCGGACATCTCGCGACGGCGGGCGATGGAGGAGACACTCCTCGCGACCCAGAAGACCGAAGCCCTCGGTGCCATCGCCGGTGGATTCGCCCACGATCTCAACAACGTGCTCGCGGCCATTCGGGGTCACGCATCCCTGGCAAGCCTCGAAACCGAGATTCCCGTGAAGGTGGGGGAGTCACTCGAGGTCATTCAGGCCGCGGTGACCCGGGGCCGATCCCTCACCCAGAACATGATGATGCTGGGCAGTCCCACTCCGATCCGCCGGTCCATCATCGATGTCTCGAAGATCTGTCGCGAGACGCTTGCGCTGGTCCGGCCCGCGGTGCCGTCGAGCGTGTCGATCGAAGAACGGTTCGTTCCCGGGAATCACCGCATTCTCGCCGATGGGAACCAGTTTCAACAGGCGATTCTGAACCTGGTCGTGAACGCCCGCGACGCGATTTCGGGTTCCGGACGAATCGAGGTTTCGGTCGACCATCATCCCGCCACGGCGGCAGCGCCGGCTCGGGTCGGGATTTCGGTCCGGGACGACGGGGCGGGAATGGACGCCGAGGTCCGAGACCGGGCGCTCGAGCCCTTCTACACGACCAAGGGTCGAGCGGGCAACGGCCTGGGGCTCGCGATGGTGAAGAACTTCGTGGACGGCTGCAAGGGCGTCCTCGAGATCGAATCGAGTCCCGGCGCGGGGACCACGGTGTCGCTGTTGTTTCCGGCGTCCGAGACGACGGACGCGACCGAATCCGATGTGAAGTCCGGTGCTTCCGGACGTTCCCGAAGTCGTGTCCTGCTCGCCGAGGATCATCCGCTGCTTCGCCCGATGCTCGTCGAAGCGATGACGGTGGGTGGGTTCGAGGTCCGCGACGCGGCCGACGCCTCGACGGCATTGGAGATCTCGGAATCCTGGACGCCGGCGGTGATGGTCCTGGACGTGAATCTTCCCGGCGAGACCGGCGACGTCATCGCGGCGAAGATTCGAGCGGCCCGGGGTTTCGACGTGCCGGTCGTCTTCATCACCGGCAACAACGAGTTCGAAGCTCCGGACTGGCAGGCGATGCGACTGCTTCGAAAACCATTCGGGCTCGACGAACTCCTGGCCGCGATCGACGAGCTGATCTCCGCGTGAGGCCCCGTGGTGCTCGCTGATCAGCGGGCTTCGGGCGCGACGCCGGTTCCGGGGTTCGTCGGTTGGCCGTCGGGCCTCTTCTCGAACAGCATCAGACGCTGCCATGGCAGTCCGTCGATCCGGCTGTCGACGAGGCGGAATCCGGCGGCTTCGTACTCCAACCTCGCCTGCGCCTCCGTCATCGTGTGAAGCGGCTTGATCGGGACGTTCGGGTCGCCGGC